>NZ_CAXYKL010000221.1:0-6540 GCF_964277725.1 uncultured Novosphingobium sp.
CCGATGCCGATGCCGGTGATTACCTGATCAACGGCGACGACGAAGCGTAAGCCTCGCGCCGGCCTTCAGGGCTACAACAGGAAGACCCCGCTGGAGCGATCCGGCGGGGTTTTTCTTTGCGGGTTGTGGGATCGGGAGCCGATCGTTCGGATATGTAAGTCCGAGCGGAAGGGGGCGGGCGCGTCTCTGGTGGCGGTGTGGATTGAAAGGCGGATTTTCCTCGACATGACCGGAAAAAGGAGCCGGCGTGTCTTACGCTAGGCAATGGCCGCCTCGCTCGCGTCAGTCAGGTTCGCCCTGATCGGTGATTCGGCGCACGCTGCGTGATTTGTTGAGCGACAGATAGGTCCGCCATTGCGATTGCCGCTCGGCGTAGTCGCTGGTGCGGTGGGCGCGGCTGAGGTGGCGGCGGCGGCGGTTGCGAATGGACATCACGAGGACGCCCAGCCCGACGCAGACTGCGAAGATCAGGCCCAGAAGGAACAGCATCTTCAGCATGCGCGCCACATCCGAAATGGATGTTTACTGTCTGCCGAATCGGCCCACTTGGCAAGAAGCCAGGATGGCATGAGTGCCGTGGCGGGACAAAACCAGGACGGGCTGCTACGATCAGCGCATGCGCCATGCCCTGCTCCTGCCGCTCGCATTGCTGACCGCCGCCGCTCCGGCCGATCGCACGATGATCACCAGCCCCCGCGATGCCCGCCACTTGGCCGAAAACAAAGGCGTAACGCTGCAATGGATCGACTGGAACACGCGTGGCTCTGTCCGGGTGGTTCGCGCATCGAGCTGGCGGCTGACCGCTACGCAGGCCCAGGCGGGCGGCAGCGGTCGGCTGTTCGTGGATGGCACCGTGACGGAAATCGGCAAGGGCTTCTTCACCTTGCGCGGCACGATCCGGATGACCGATACGCCTGACGTCGGCCGCCGGTGTGAAGCCACCAAGGACTGGCATTTCGCCATCACCCAGAACCGGCGATACTACCGCCTGCGCGAATTCGAATGGTGCGATGGCCTGACCGACTACATCGACATCCATTTCTGACGCAGCGGCCAGCTACGAACGCGGGCGTAAGCCCGTCAGCGCAATGCTGGCTGACCTACTCCGCGGCTTCGCTGACCTTGTCGGCGTCGGTCATCTCCGCTTCGATCTGTGCGGCCTTGGCTTCCACCAGCGAGACGATGTGGTCCAGCATATCCTCGGACTGGACGTGGTGATCGGTCACGCCGGAGAGGTAGACCATGTGCTTGCCGTTGCCGCCGCCGGTCAGGCCGATGTCGGTTTCGCGCGCCTCACCGGGGCCGTTGACGACGCAACCCAGCACAGAGAGCGAGATCGGTGTCTTGATGTGCGAGAGCCGGGTTTCCAGCGCCTCCACAGTGCGGATGACATCGAAGCCCTGGCGCGCGCAGGATGGGCATGAGACGACCCGGACGCCGCGCGTGCGAAGGCCCAGACCCTTGAGGATTTCGAACCCGACGCGCACTTCCTCTTCCGGCTCGGCCGAGAGCGAGACGCGCAAGGTGTCGCCGATGCCCGCCCACAGCAGATTGCCGATGCCGATCGATGATTTCACCGTGCCGCCGATCAGGCCACCCGCCTCGGTGATCCCCAGGTGCAGCGGGCAGTCCACCGCTTCGGCCAGGCCCTGATAGGCGGCGACGGCCAGGAACACGTCGCTGGCTTTCACCGCCACCTTGTATTCGTGGAAATCGTGGTCCTGCAGCAGCTTGATGTGATCGAGCGCGGATTCCACCAGTGCCTCGGGGCAGGGCTCGCCGTACTTTTCCAGCAGGTCCTTTTCCAGGCTGCCGGCATTGACGCCGATGCGGATGGCGCAGCCGTTGGCCTTGGCGGCGCGGACGACTTCGGCCACGCGCTCTGCCGAGCCGATGTTGCCGGGGTTGATGCGCAGGCACGCCGCACCGGCATCCGCCGCTTCCAGGGCGCGCTTGTAGTGAAAGTGGATGTCGGCGATCAGCGGCACCTTGGCGGCGCGGACGATCTCATGGAAGGCGGCGGTGCTTTCCACATCGGGGCAGGAGACGCGGATCAGGTCCGCCCCGGCATCCTCGCATCGGCGGATCTGGTCGATCGTGGCGCCGGCATCGCTGGTGAGGGTGTTGGTCATGGTCTGGACCGTGATCGGGGCATCGCCGCCGACGGGGACCTTGCCGACCATGATCTGACGGCTCTTGCGGCGCTCTATCGTGCGCCAGGGACGGATTGCGGACATGGCACGTGTATAGGCGCTTCGCGTGACGGGTGAAAGGCATACTCTCGGTAAATGCGGCCATGCACCTTTTGCCGTTTGCCGCGTTGGGGCATGCAGCCATGATGATGCATGATCTGACGCACAACGATGATTGCGAGCTGGATGGGCCCCTGCTGTTCGGCCGGGTGCTGGACGGGCGGGGCGGCGCGCGCGAAATCTCGTGGGAGGCGGCCCGGGCGTGGAAGCCCTCCGTTCCCGGTGAGATGTTGTGGGTGCATTTGTGCCGGACAGAGCCGGGCGCCCGCGACTGGTTGATGGAGCATTGCGCCATCTCCGCGCCGACCGCGCAGTTGCTGACCAGCGACGCCACCCGCCCCCGCGCGTTTCGTGAAGACGGCGCACTGGTGGCGACTTTGCGCGGCATCAACTTCAACCCCGGCGCCGAGCCTGAGGATATGGTTTCGATGCAGGTGTGGTGCGATGGCACCCGCCTCGTCACTTTGCGCCGGGCTCCGCTGCAGACGCCTCGGGATACGCGCGATGAACTGGACGCGGGCCAGGGGCCGGTCGACGCGGGATCGCTGATCACGTCGCTGACCAAGCACTTGGTCGGGCGGATGGGCAACGTCATCCTCGATCTGGATGATGCGATCGATGCGCTGGAAGAGCAGGAGGTTGATTGCGCGGACAAGGCGATGCTGGCGGAGATATCGCGCATCCGGCGCGAATGCCTGCAGCTGAAGCGCTATATGTCGCCCCAGCACGAGGCGTTGGAAAACATCTCGCGCGATGCGCCGGAATGGTTCGAGCCGCATGACCGGCGTGAAATCGCCGAGACAATCGACCGCCTGCGCCGCTATCTGGATGACCTCGACATCACCACCGAAAGCGCGCTGGTGCTGCAGGATGATGTGCGGGCGCGCCTGCTGGAGCGAAACGCGCGCACGCAATCGCAATTGGCGATCGTCGCCACGATCTTCCTGCCGCTCAACTTCATTGCTGGGCTGCTGGGAATGAATGTGGAAGGGCTACCCGATGCAAAGGATCCGGCGGCGTTTTGGGAGGTGTTGGCGATCTGCGCCGGGATCACCGTGGTGCAGTTGCTGATCTTCAAGAAGCTGCGCTGGTCTGATTGACGTGGTCCTGCCTATAGCAGCTTTGCGAAGAGGAACTCCTCGTCCCGCTGTTGGCCCACTATGAAGTGGATGTCGGCGATCTTGCTGAAGCCATAGCGCGCGTAGAAGCGCTGGCCGCCGTGGTTTTCGCTCCAGACCGATAGCTGGATTTCCTTTGCCCCCTGGCGCTGCGCTTCCGCCAGCGTCCAATCCATCAGCGCCGCGCCGATTCCGCGCCCGGTGGCGTGGGGCTGGGTGTAGAACTGCTTGATCTCAACCACGGGTTGCGCGCGGGCATGTTCGGGCCAGCCGCATGCCAGCACCAGCTTGCAGTAACCCAGCAGCGCACCTTCGTCCGCCACCGCCAGCACGATCGCCATGGCCGGATCGGCGATCTCGGCGGCGACCTTTTCCGGCGAATGCGCGGCGGCCAGGAACGCCTGCAAGTCCTCGTCGCGATAGAGGTGCGCGAACGACGCGCAGAAGGCATCGCGTCCCAACCGGGCGAGGGCGGCGGCATCGGCGGGTGTGGCGGAACGCAGCTTCATGATCGCGAGATTGCCGCTCGCGCCGGGTGCGTCAACCTTCGCGCTTTTTCAGCAACACCGTGCGCAACATGGAGAGTGCCGTCTCGCCCCGCTGATTGGTCAGCTCATGCCGAAAGACGACGATTCCCTGCGTCGGGCGAGAGCGGCTTTCGCGCAGCTCCACCACTTCGCTATGGCACGTCAGCGTATCGCCGAGAAAGGTGGGCTTGGGCGTCACCACCTTGTCGAACCCCAGATTGGCGACGAGCGTGCCCACGGTCGTGTCGGCGATGGAGAGCCCTACCGCCAGGCTGAAGGTGAAGGTGGAGTTC
Organism: uncultured Novosphingobium sp.; assembly: GCF_964277725.1. Classification (NCBI taxonomy): domain Bacteria; kingdom Pseudomonadati; phylum Pseudomonadota; class Alphaproteobacteria; order Sphingomonadales; family Sphingomonadaceae; genus Novosphingobium; species uncultured Novosphingobium sp. Next base: position 4,191 of record NZ_CAXYKL010000221.1, read on the forward strand.
ACCAGGATCTGGCCGAACTCGCTGGCCTTGGCCGTCTCGGCATCGAGGTGCAGGGGCTGCATGTTGTGCGTCATGGCGCTGAACAGCAGATTGTCCGTTTCGGTGACGGTGCGGCTGGGCTGGTGGGTGATGCGCTCGCCCATGGTCCACTCGTCGAAGAATTTGCCGGGCATCAGAGTTCCTTGGCCTTGCGGGGCTTTTTCTTGGCGGCGGTGCGTCGCCCCGCCACAAGGCCGAGTTCGGCCCAGCGGCGCATCTCATCGGGATAATCGTAGCAGTCGTCTGGCGCGAGGCGGTAGTTCATCGTCGCCGTCTGGCCGTCGCGATCGTAGGCGAAGCGCTCACGCTCGGCGGCATCCCACTCGTGATCGGTTTCGGCGTCGGCCTTGAACCACAATTGCCCGGCAGCGGCGATCGCGAAGACCACGCCGTCGCAGTAAAGCGTCTGTCCGCCCATCATCGCGCGGGCGGTGACGGTGCCGATCGGCTCCAGGCATTCGCTTACCCAATCGACGATTTCGGTGTGCCGTTCTTTCTCGCGCGCCTTGTTCATTCGGCCTCCGCTTCGATCCGTGCCAGCAGCGCCTCCACCAGCACTTGCTGACCGGCGCTGACGTTGAGTTCGGCGACGATGCCTGCAAATGGCGCGGTGAGGGTGTGCTCCATCTTCATGGCTTCCAGCGTCAGCAGCTTCTGCCCGGCGGTAACGGTCTGCCCCGCTTCGACATCCACCGCGATCACCTTGCCCGGCATGGGAGAGACGATCGCGCCGGACCCTGCCGCCGCGCCGTCAACGCCCTCGCGCCGCCAGGCCGAAAGCCGCCAGGCCTGCCCCTGCTCGGCGATCATCACCGCTTCCACGGCTTCGCCGCCGCCACCGGGGTGGAGGGCGACCTCGATCTCCTGATCGTCGAGGAGGAACCACGCCGTGCGGGTCGGCGCGGCATTCAGGCGGAAGCCCGATACCGGCACGTCCGGGACCAGCGCCGCCGCCGCCGCCTCCAACACCTCGCACGAGGGCCGCGGCGTTTGCGCCAGCGCGGCGCTGCTACGGCCGATCAGGCCGGTGTCGACAGTGCCCGCCACGAAGTCGGGATGTTCCAGCGCCTTGACCAGGAACGAGGCGTTGGTCTTCACCGGCCACACCGCGCTGTCGCTGAGCATGTCGGACAATCGCTCACGCGCTTCGTCGCGGTCCTCGCCCCAGGCGATCACCTTCGCGATCATCGGGTCGTAGAAAGGCGAGACTTCCGCACCCTCGAACACGCCGGTGTCGACCCGGCCTCGTCCACCGGCACCCTCGCTCTCGCCGAATTGCAGCAGTTCCAGCTTGCCGATCGAGGGCAGGAAGCCCTTCGCCGGATCTTCGGCATATAGCCGCGCTTCCATCGCCCAGCCATGGATCGCCAGATCCTCCTGCGCCAGCGGCAGCGGTTCGCCGCTCGCCACGCGCAGCTGCCATTCGACGAGATCGACGCCGGTGATCTCTTCGGTGACAGGATGTTCGACTTGCAGGCGGGTGTTCATCTCCATGAACCAGATGCGATCGGCGCGTAACGCACCCGACCCATCGGCGATGAACTCGATCGTGCCGGCGCCGACATAGTCCACCGCTTTCGCCGCGCGCACCGCCGAGGCGCACAGCGCGGCGCGCGTGGCTTCGTCCATGCCCGGGGCGGGCGCTTCCTCGATCACTTTCTGGTGACGGCGCTGGAGCGAGCAATCGCGTTCGAACAAGTGGACGACGTTGCCGTGGCTGTCGCCGAAGACCTGCACTTCGATATGGCGGGGGGAGAGGATGTACTTTTCGATCAGCACATGATCGTTGCCGAACGAGGCCGCCGCCTCTCGCTGGCAGGAGGCCAGCGCATCGTGGAACGCCTCGGCGCTCTCCACCAGCCGCATGCCCTTGCCGCCACCGCCCGCGACCGCCTTGATCAGCACCGGATAGCCGATCTTGGCGGCTTCGGCGGCGAGATGGTCGGGGTTCTGGTCCGCACCCATGTAGCCTGGGGTGACCGGCACCCCGGCGGCGGCCATCAGCGTCTTGGCGGCATCTTTGAGGCCCATCGCATCGATCGAGGCGGGGTTCGGGCCCACCCAGATAAGCCCTGCGTCGATCACGCTCTGCGCGAAAGCGGAGTTTTCCGACAGGAAGCCATAACCGGAGTGGATCGCCTGCGCGCCGGTCTGCCGCGCGGCGGCCAGGATGCGTTCGCCCACAAGATAGCTTTCGCGCGCGGGCGAGGGGCCGATATGCACGGCCTCATCCGCCTGGCGCACATGGAGCGCATCGGCGTCGGCATCGGAATAGACCGCGATGGTGCGGATACCGAGCCGTCGGGCCGTG
>NZ_CAXYKL010000222.1:0-5549 GCF_964277725.1 uncultured Novosphingobium sp.
TCAACGCCATCTTGAGCCGCGACCTGGCGCTGGGCCGTTATCGCTTCAACACCGGCGGCATGGGGACGCCGGGCAACACGCTGGATGGTACGGCTGGTCAGCCCTACAACCGCATTAAGAACTGGGGCATTACAAACAAAACTACGTTTGAAGCGGGAGATGTAACGTTCAAAAACATCTTTGGTTATCGCAAAATCCGCTACGTCAACCATAGTGACTACGATGGGACTGCGGCGGCACTGATTGGACCCGTACAGTTTTCGCGTACCAACAATATCAGCGAAGAATTTCAGGTGCAGGGCAAACCATTTGGTGAGCGCCTGGAGTTTACGTTGGGTGCATTCTATTTTCGTGAAAAGGGCCAGGATGGCGCCGAGCCGCTTTCCTTCCCGCAGTTGACCTCGATTGGCTTCGCCAGTGGAGCGCCTGCGCAAGCCGGATTCTTCCTGAACCGGCCTGCGGAGAATTACCGCCAGTCGACAATCGGCTATGGCAAGGCGAGCAGTTGGGCCGTGTATACTGCCGGCACCTTCTCAGTTAGCGACGAACTTAAATTGTCTGGCGGCATCCGCTACAACAACGATGTCCGCAATGCGCGGGTGAATCCATTTTATATTAGCCTGCTTGGCGCACCGACGTGCGTCTACGGCGGGTTTGGTGTTCGCCCGATCGAAAACTGTTCGGAATCTCGCATTCTCAAGAACGACGCGGTCACCTATGACGCTACTATTCAATATGAACCAAGCAGCGACTTGACCATGTACGCCGCTCTCCGTCACGGTTATCGTGCTGGCGGGTTCAGCTTGCGTGCTCAAAACGACGTCACTTTCCGGCCGTTCCAGCCCGAAAAGGTGGATGAATACGAGGGCGGTATCAAGAAGAACTTTTTCTTTGGTGGTGCGCGACTTTCCACCAGCCTCGCCGCATTCTTCCAGAACTACAAAAACGTCCAGCAACAGAATGCACTGCTGATCGATGGACAGGTGAACACGATCACCACCAACATCGCCAAGCGTCACAATTACGGCGGGGAATTCGAAGCAAATCTGACCGTGCCGGGCGGTTTCTCCGCTAATCTGTTCTATTCGTTCGTCGACACCAAGGTAATCAAGGGCGACAACGGCTCTTACCCGCTGCAGGGCGTGCCGAAGCACCAGCTTGGCGGCGGCCTGACCTATGCCCATGAACTTGAAGGCATGGGCGAACTGGCCGCAAACGTCAACGCGACCTATCGGAGCAAGACTCCGCTGGATGACTTCGATGCGATCGGAAATCAAAAGGGCTACGCTCTCGTCAACGCGCGCGTTGGCCTCGATCGCATCGGTGGTAGCCCGTTCGGAGCCGCACTTTTTGTTACCAACCTGACAAAGGCATACTACAAGCAGGGCGGCATCTATCTCCTGAGCAACGGCCCGAATGCACCGGACGGTGGCCCCGGCTATGCCGCGTCTACCTTCGGCGAACCGCGCATGTATGGTGTCGAGGCATCGGTTAAGTTCTGATCCTATCGTTTCGCCTCAAGCAATGAGGCAAGATCGATTTAGCATGCATCAGGCTGGTTCTCTGACGAGAGCCGGCCTTTTGTATGTGCCGATCTACCGGGTTTGAGCGTGGTCTCGTAATGTGAGATGAAACACGTTTCGTTCCATCGCGTCTGCGCAGAAGACCTGCAGTTTGGAGCGTGAAATGACGTGATCCGGGGCGAAAAGATGAGAATAAGCCGGCTTTCATCGAAGCCTCAGCGGCGCGGACAAGAGACTAGAGCCATAGTCGGCTGGCGCCAGAATGGTGCTGCAGCTCCCACCTTCATTGCTTCGAACACCGCGGATGCGGTCGCCACGTCCGCCGACGCCCCCGTTGGTGCCCGGGCCGGATGAGAGCGGGGAGCGGACCGTCGGAGTGAAGCGTGTTACCATCCTCTTGATAAGCGAGAAACGGCACGTCAGACTCTGCAACGAGAAGATACGATAGCCTGTTTGCGAAATCAGCCTGCCGAAGTTGCGATGGTTTGCGCGTTTGCGCCGACTGGCGGCTAGGCGCGGATGTAAAGAGTGATTAGTATGTCACGTTTGGATGGCGCGACGATAAGGGCATAAGACCGTGCAAATTGTTAGCGCGTTGAAGGAAGTGTTAAAAGAGGGGCCGGTTCCGCTCTATTATCAGCTTGAGCAACATCTGCGAGAGCGGATCGTCGGCGGTGAATTTGAGCCTGGGGCTAGCTTGCCGACTGAGGATGCGATCTGCAGCCAGTACGGTGTCAGCCGGATAACCGTCCGTCGCGCGCTCAGTGCGCTGCAGGATGATCGCCTTATCGAACGGCGGCGCGGCGTCGGATCGTTCGTTGCTGATATCAAGGGCGGCATGAACAACCAGCTCACGGGATCATTGCGCGAGTTCCTTGCCGCCGCCGCCGCGCTGGATACTAAGCCATTATCGATTCAGCGTGAGCCGGCGCCTGCCGATGTTGCCAAGAGCTTGCGGGTACCCGCCGGAGAGGATGTGTTTCGGCTCAAGTTGGTGGGTAGCCTGGAGGGGCAGGGGCCGGTCGCATTCCTGAACATTTGGGTGCCACTAGCCGTCGGCACCGGCTTTGCCACCTCGTTGCGCAGCGAGGTGCCGATCGTGCGGCAGGTCGAGCAGGCGCTGGAAGCGAAACTGACGCGTGCCGAGCAGTTCATCGAGCCGGACGTGGCAGGCGCCGAAGCGGCACGGCATCTTGGCATCGCAGCAGACCGCCCGATCTTGCGGGTCAAGCGTATCTATTACGCACAGCCGGATACGCCGATCGAAGTGGCGTACGTTCGCTATCACCCTGAACGCTACCGCTATGCGATTGATTTCAAGGGTTGAAGGAACCCGCCGCCGTTCCAGAGGACCGGGACTGTGGTTTTGGTTTGTCTGAGGTGGATGCGGCGAAGCGCGGGGGGAAAGTTCCTTGGCAGTGACGCCCGGACCTTTTCCGGCGAGCCATGCCGATACTGACCGAGCCTGTACGACCGGCGCATCGAGACAGGCCGGGTATATGATGATCCCCCAAGTCGGCCCGAGCGACCTGCGACTGCCTTATGCCTTGGCGATCGCGACCAGGTGTTCGCCTTTGCCATGAACCGCTTGCTTGAGATCGTCGCCGACGAGCAACCGCAGCGGGTGATCGGACTTGTCGATCGCGGCCAATACGGCGTCCGCCACGGCTTGAGGCGTTGAGGCCGACGCTTCATAATATCCCGCCAACGAGGAGCGGCCCTCACCCGATATGAAAGCATAGTCGTCAATGCGTGAGGCCGTTTCCTTTGTGCCGGAGGTGATGAACGGCGTTTTGACCGCACCCGGTTCCACGATCAGGAGTTTGATCCCGAACGCTCCGATCTCTTGCGCCAAAGCCTCGCTCAACCCCTCGAGGGCGAACTTGCTGGCGCTATAGGCGCTCATGCCGGCCATGCCGGTGAGGCCGACGCCCGAGGAGATATGGACGATTTGCCCGGCGCGGCGTTCGCGCATGTGCGGCAATACCGCTTGCGCCACGGCCCACGGTCCAAACACGTTGATATCAAACAGCGCTTTGGCTTCGGAAATGGACGTCTCCTCGAATGCGCCGAACAGCCCTTGACCTGCGTTGCTGACGACGACGTCCAGCGGCCCCGCGGCGATCACGCGCTGCAAGGCTGGCCCCACGGCGTCTGCCACGCTGAGATCCAATCGCAAGCCGATCGCCCGACCTGGCGCTGACGCTTCGAACTCGGAAAGCCGTTGCGCATCACGAGCGCAGCCGATCACCGTATCCCCTCGCGCCAACGCCAGATCAGCTAGCGCTGCGCCGATGCCGCTAGAAACACCTGTGATCAACCATCGCCGCGGCCCATTCATCATCTGCTCTCCAACTTATTGACGTCGTTTGGGGTTTGTTCGCACGGTGATACATCGTCTTACAACCCTGCCGATCCATTCACTTCAACCCTGATATCAACCCCCGCGCAGGCCGCTGGGAATGCGTGCGCTTCGCGTACATGATCTTTCCCGGTCTGGGTCCCCACCTGCGGCGATCAGGGATACCGTGACGCTTCGCTGCCTCGGAGTTGCCGGTGAAAGGTCGCCCGCCACCCCGCTAAGAAAAGGATGATACCGTGGAAGAATACACCAAGATTCAGTACCGGGTGGAGAACAAGATCGCGCGCATCACGCTGAACGTACCGGAAAACCGAAACGCGCTTGGCACCGTCCTGCGGGCGGAGATCGTAACCGCCTTGAAGGCGGCAGAGCGTGATAATGACGTTTCCGTGGTGCTGATCGACGGTGCAGGCCCTGTCTTTTGCGCGGGCTACGACCTGAAGGGCTACTCCGTCCCCGAGGGTGGCTATATTTCCGAGCAGCATTTCGACACCTGGAGCGATCAGTACGCGCGCAATTGCGTCAAGGACTGGCTGACCATCTGGGACTTGATGAAGCCCGTGGTCGCCAAGGTGCAGGGCGCGTGTCTCGCGGGCGGCACAGAGCTTATGTCGCTATGCGACATCGTCTTTGCCGCAGACAACGCGAAGATCGGCTATCCGGCCACGCGCGGCATGTCTTCGCCCGATACCTCGTTCTTCCCGTGGAAGATGGGAATGGCCCGCGCGAAGTATCTGCAGCTGACCGGTGGCGTGATCAGCGGCAAGCAGGCGGCCGAATGGGGTTGGATCGTCAAGAGCTTCCCCGCCGATCAGCTTGATGCCGAAGTTGAGAAGGAAGTCGCCGCGCTGGCCAGCGTCCCCGTGGACTTGCTGGCGGTTAACAAGGGGGCGCTGAACGAAAACTACGAGATGATGGGTTTCAAGAACGGCCTGCAAATGGGTGTGCATTGGCACATGGTGAGTATGGCGCGGGTCAGGCCGACGGCGGGCACTTTCCAGAAGGTTGCGGCCGAAAAGGGCCTGAAAGGCGCGCTGGAATGGCGAGACGGCGCCTTCAAGGACATTGATTACAAGGGCGACTGAGCGAGCGCGTCAATCGCGAAGAAGGGGGCTCCGGTCGAACTCGCGCTCCCTTCATTTTCGCCTCGCACGCGCTTTTCACATATGTGGTTAGGAGCGCGTGACGGTTTGGCCTGTCGGGTTTTGAGGTATGCAGCCGCGACAGGAGAGATTGATGCAGATCCATATCGTAATGCCGCATGGCGGCCCGCTCGCATCGCCTGAAATGATCCGCGATTTCGCGCAGACGGTCGAGGAATCGGGCTTTCACGGGCTGGGCTTTTTCGATCACCTGGCGCTGCCGCGGGCGGTTGAATCAGAGTATAACCTGGGGGCCAAGCCAACCGGCATTCCCGAAGACAACCTGAAGAAAACGCTGACGCCGCTCTACGAGTGCCTCACCGTTATGGGTTACGTTGCGGGCCTGACCAAGCGGGTACGGCTCAGCACCGGTATACTGGTGCTGCCGCTGCGCAATCCGATCTATAACGCTCGCCAGATCGCCACGCTGGATGCGATGTCGGGTGGCCGCGTGGACCTTGGCATCGGCGTGGGCTGGTTGGAGGAGGAGGCCACGGCCATGCAGATGCCGTGGGATGAGCG
>NZ_CAXYKL010000223.1:0-8003 GCF_964277725.1 uncultured Novosphingobium sp.
GCGAACGCGGGGCGAATTCGAACTCGAACTCGGCACCCTTGGTACGCGCGTCGGCGGTCAAGGTCTGGAATGCGAAGATCGGCGAGTTGAAGAAGTCTACCTGCAGATCGCGGTACTTGTAGCTGTACACGTTCAGGTTGAGGCGCAGCTGGTTGTCCATCAGCGTGGACTTGATGCCACCCTCGAAGCCGGAGGCCCGCTCGGGCTCGAACGTCAAATCGCCCAGCGGATCAGGCGACAAGGCCGAATTGATGCCGCCGTTGGAGAAGCCGCCAGACTTGTAGGCCGTCTTGTATGCCGCATAGACCAGCAAGTCGCGTGTGGGCTTCCAGGTCAACGTCGCTTCCGGGGACCAGTTGTTGAAAGTCTGGTTGGCGGTAATCACACCCAGGCCATCGGCAGAATTCTGGGGACGGAAGATCGATGTCACCGCCACGTTGTTGTAGGGCTGGGTGAAGTAGCTGTCCTTCGTTTCATGCGTGTAACGCACGCCGCCCGCCAGTTCGAGGGTGTCGACGATCTTCCACGTCGCCTGCCCGAACAAGGCAAGTGTCTCGCCATCGGTGAAGCTGGTCTTGCGCGTGGCTAGATAGCGGTCCGCGGGCGCGGCCGTGCTGTCTTCCAGTCCGGAAAGGATAATGTACTGGTCGAAATCACGCTTCGTCTTTTGATAGAGCCCGCCGACCATCACGTTGAACGGACCATCGAACGTCGTCAGGGCGCGAAGTTCGGAAGAGAACGCATGCCAAGTCGAATTCTCGGTCGCCCAGTTAGCACCAGTGCTCGATTGGAAGTCACACGCGCAGGCCCAGCGGTTGTTATTCCACTGATAATTGGTGACCGACGTGATGGTGACATCGGGCAGCGTGTACGCGATATTGCCGGTGACCGCCCACGACTTGTAGCGGTTATACAGGCTGCCATCGTCCTTGCCGTACGGCGTCGCTTGCGAGATCACTTCTGGGATCTTGTTCTGATGCGTCACGAAGCGATCGCCGCAGGCGTAGCCGGTAAGCTGGCTGACGCCGCCCGGGCAATTGAACGCCACGTAGTTCCAGCTGCTGTTGTTCGTCTTGTTGTAGCTGCCTGAAGCCTTGACCGTCGCGGTCAGGCGGTCAGTCGGCTCCCACTTCAAGGTGACGCGGCCCAGCAGTTCCTTTTCGCCCGGCTGATTGCGGGCTGCGGGGTTGGCGACAAGGCTGCCGGTCCGTCCAGTCGCGACATCGATGGTGGGGTAATCGAATGGCTCCGCCACGTTCTTGAAATAACCATCGTACATCTTGGATGCACGCAGCGCGACGCGAATGCCCAGCGTATCGGTCAATGGATTGGATGCAACGAACTCACCCACAACTTGCTGTGAACGGAATTCGTAACCGATGCGACCGTAGTATTCAGCCTCCTTGCCCGGATCGGCGGTAGTGATCGAGATCACGCCCGCGGTCGCGTTCTTGCCGAAGAACAGTGCTTGCGGGCCCTTCAGGATTTCGATCCGACCAAGATCGAAGAACCCCTCGTTGATGACGCGGCCCTGACCGTAATAAACGCCGTCGACAACCGTGGCGACTGACTGCTCGATACCGATCGAAGTGGAGGAAGAACCGATACCGCGCATCGTCAACTGTGCGCCAGACCCGTTGGATGCGCGGCCTACGGTGAAGTTCGGCGTTCGCGCAGCGATCTTCTCGATGCTGGTGATATCCTGCTGGCGGATCGTGACAGGCGAGATCGCGGTCACGGCGACCGGCACGTCCTGCACGCTTTCCTGCCGCTTGCGCGCGGTCACGATGATATCTTCCAAACCGCCCTGGCTCGCCGCGTTCTCAGCCGTGCTGGCCGAAGCGGACGGAAGCGTGGCAGAGGCGGCGGCCTCCTGCGCCATAACCGGAGCAGAAAACATCGTCCCGGCCAGAAGGATCGATATGCGAGAAAAAGCGCGATGATATGTCATCGAATTAACCACTCCCAGAAAATCCGGCCTTCATTGTTTCCACGGTTCTTCCCGTGGATTTTCGCCGCCTGTTACATCCGAATTACGCGACCGTCGATTGGCGTCACCTAGCGAAGACATCAGGTTGCCCCGATCCGGGTTGTCGTCGATCCAGTAATGCCCTGCAGGAGAGGCTGAACATGTCCGATAATCGCGTGTGGACTTTGCGCGCCTATCCTGAAGGCCTGGATTTCGCCTCCGCCATCTTTCTCGATCGGCAAGCCATGCCCGTCCCCGCCGAGGGGCAGGTCACGATCGCGGCCGACTGGCTCTCGCTCGATGCGGGGACCAGAATGTGGATGACGCCGCGCATGGACAGCTACCAGCCGCCGATCCCGCTGGGCAGCGCCGTGCCAGGGCAAGTGCTGGGCCGGGTGCTGGAATCCCGTGCGCCTGGATTTGCCCCTGGCGATCTGGTGCGCGCGTTCGGCCAATGGGCCGATGTCTCCTGCGTCGATCCGTTTACGTCCGGATTGACGAAGCTGGACGCGACCGTGACCGATCCTCGCCTGCACCTGGGCCCCCTGGGCATGAATGGCTGGACCGCGCTCGTCGGGATCGAGGAAGTGGCGCGCACCCAGCCAGGCGAGACGGTGCTTGTCTCCGCCGCCGGCGGCGCCACCGGCATGCTGGCCGCGCAGATCGCGCGTGTGCTGGGCGCGCGCGTGATCGGGATCGCGGGCGGGCCCACGAAATGCGCTTTCCTGACCGACGAACTTGGGCTGGACGCCGCCATCGACCATCGTGATCTCGATGTGGAAGCCGCGATCGCCCGCGCCGCGCCAGACGGGATCAACGTCTATTTCGAAAACGTCGGCGGCCCCCTATTGGACGCCGTGCTGCCGAACATGGCGCACTACGGACGCATCGCCATTTGCGGATTGATGGCAAACTACGCCCAGGCACAGCCCGGACCGCAGCGCTTCGATCAGATCCTGGCCCGTCGATTGCAAGTAACTGGCTTCTTCTCCCCCGATTTCGCCCATCGCGGCCCCGAACTGACCGCACGACTGCGCGGCTGGACGGATGCGGGGAAGCTCGTGACCCCGTTCGACGAAACCGCAGGACTGGAACATGTGCTGTCCGCCTATGCCCGCCTCTTTACCGGGGCCAACATCGGCAAGGTCGTCGTGCGGGTAAGCTGAAGAAACAAGGGAGGGAGATGATGGACACAACCGAAAGACTGCTCGCGATCGAGCAGATCAAGCAGCTGAAGGCCCGCTACTTTCGCTGCATGGACACGAAGGATTGGGCAGGACTACGAGAAGTGTTCTGCGATGATGCCATGTTCGATGCGCGTGCTTCGCTGAATCTGGATGGCGCCGGCGATGGCCCCGGGGCAGAGAGCAACGATTGGGTCTATCACGGCGGCGATGGCATCACGCAGTTCGTGCGCGATGCCGTCTCCACCAGGCGCACCGTCCACCACGGCCATTGCCACGAAATCGAAATCCTGTCCGAAACCGAGGCGCAAGGCGTCATCGCCATGGAGGACAAGGTCTGGGATTTGGCCGATGGCACGCCGATCCTTCACGGCAGCGGCCATTATCACGAGACCTATCGCCACGAGAACGGGGCCTGGCGCATCCTGACCTCACGCATCACCCGGCTTTACCTAAAACTAGGTTGATCCCGTGCCGGCGGAGGCGCGCACGATCCCGCATCGCGCGTAGGCCTCACCGGTTCTTAACCAAACCCGTTCATGGAAGCAGTTAGCTTCTGAATTTGCAGGGAACGTGGACGGTGACGATCAGAACGGCGTGTGCTGGGGATTTGCCTCACACAAAGGCAGTGCCTGCGTTCGTCACCACGCTGGCCCAAGCGTTGGGACAACCATGGGTACGCGCACTTGCGTATGCCGCGTGCATCCTCACCGGCTGGATCGGCTGGATCGGCACCTTCCCGCTCGACGACGCCTACATCACGCTCCACAATGCACGCGCCCTGCTGGCAGGCGCAGACACGACATATGGCGGCAGCCCGCTGGTGGGCGCGACGAGCCTGGTACACCTCGCACTGCTGGCGCTGCTGGGCCACGTCCTACCCCTGGTTACAGCATCATGCCTGCTGAACATCCTCGCCGCCGGTGCCTACGCCGCGGGCCTGGACAAGCTGGCGCGAAATTGCGGCGTGGCCGGTTGGCAAGCGCTGGCATACACATTGGTCGGATTGACGGCTGGATCGGTCGCGCTTCATCTCTGCAATGGTCTGGAAACAGGCCTGGCTCTGGCGATGGCGACTTGGTTGCTTGTTCTCGCACAGGCCCGAATTCTCCGGTCCTGGCCGGAATAGCTCCGTTCATCCGGCCTGAACTGGGCTTACTCGCCGCACTTTTACTGGCTCCACAAGTCATGCGTCGTGACCGGCGTGCTGGTATGTTAATGCTGGGCCTTACGGTCCTCACAGCGACGCCCTTTGCGCTGTGGAGCTTATGCGAAAGCGGCCATGTCCTGCCCAACACGATCGGGGCCAAGCTGGCATTTTTCGCGCAAAGCCAAATAGATCCGGTCGGCCGGGTTAAAGCCGTGCTGGTTTGCCTCGTCGCCTCCCAGCTTTTGCCGCTGTTCGCAGGTCTTGCCGCGGCCTGGCACAATACGCTGACAAGCATCTGTATGGTATTCATCATCACGATACTGGCAGTCGCGCTGGCAACGGAACCGGCGTCTTTAGGATGGAATGAGTATCGTTACCTGATGACGCTGATTCCGATTCTCCTGTTCTGCTGCATGCAGCTGACATGTGGCAAGCAGGGGCATCTCTTGCCCTTGGCACTGCTGACTTGGTCTATTATGCTGCTCCCCGCAACACTCGCCAACCTGTGGAATAGCGAGCAAAAGACCGCCGTTGAACTACGCGCGCTTGCGCATGTCGCCGCTACGATCCCGCCTGGCACTCCTGTGCTGGTGCATGACGCAGGAATGATCGCGTGGGTCGCCCCACAGTTGCGCCTGATCGATGTCGTAGGTCTCAAGACGCCATACAGCGCGGCGGCTCATCGACGCTCTACGCTGGCAAGCTGCGGATGGGATAGCGCGCTGAATGACACCGCCGGCCACTTCCACGTCCAATACATGATCGTCCTGCAAAAGCCGATGTGGAATTGCGTGGCTTCCAATTTGATCCGCGCGGGATGGAGTGCCAGGGCCCTGCCCTATAACTCTGCAACCAGCCAGTATCGCGCCTTTGCGATCCAGCCGTTTAGCGAAACGCATTGAGTACCGTTAACGCCGTTCGCGTCGCAGGAGCATGGCGGACCAAAGACACGCGGCCAGTAGGGCCGGAGCGATCAGCGCCGGGGCGGTGGGCGACGTGGACAGTTCCGACCCTGCCACACCCGTATCTACAAGTTTCTCCATCACGACCTTGGTGGCCAAGCCGTATCCTCCGGCGAACCACGTCAGCCCCGTCAAGCACGCCAACTCGCCCGGACCGGCCCGCGCCAGCAAGTCCGGGATGATGAAAGCGATGCCAATGCCCAGTATCGCCAGGTCATAATCGTAGCAGTATGGGCTGACCAGCACGGCACAAATGCAAGCCAGCGCTGCTATATATCGCGTTGGCATTCCCCTTTTTAGCGCAAAGCCAAACAGCATTAGCGCACCTCCCGCGCATAACGCTTGGCCGGCCATCGCTGCTGCCGAAGATAGCCCGAAGCTGAAAAGCGTGGCGTAGACGGACGACATCCGGAACAGTTGGTAATAGCCGGACTGAAGGAATCCTGTCGCCTCTCGCATGGCCGAGAAAAAAAGGCTCCATATCCCCGCACCGTAAAACCACGTCACCAACCCAATGAGCAAGACGGCAATCGTCGCTGCCATCGCCACCAAACCGATCGAGCGCCGCCACAAGGCGATAATCCCGATCGAGAAAGCCAGATGCGGCTTGATAATCAGCACGCCCAAAATCGCGCCGGCACGTTGGTCCCGTTCGCCAAATGCAGCCAACAGAAATGCACCGATCAACCCAGAAATCAGGAAACCGTTTTGTCCGGTCCGCAAATTGATGATGATCACCGGAGCTACTGCGATCAGGGCGCCGGGCAGGTACTCGCCGCAAATACGCCGCAGGACTATCAGATAGAATGCAAAGGACAGTCCCGCGAATAATGCGTAAGACATACCGATCGGCAGTAGTGAAAGGCCTTGCGCAAAGGCGGTGAACGGCGGCGGATAAGTCCATGGCATGAAGCTAGGCGTGCCCGACACCCGCCTTTGCTCCAAAAAAAAGGAACGAGCGTCGTAGGCATCGGCCAACCGACCATGTGCGGCGAGGCGGCCGGCGATATGGAACGCATCAAAGTCAGTCAGCGCATGCGGCGAACCTGGGGAGGCCGACTGTGAGAATCTCACGGCGGATGCGCAGATCAGGATGATCGCGATCAGCACTATAGCCACGGTGATGCGTCCGCGGCGGGCGAGCGGAATGATAGTCGTCACCAAGCCGTCACTCTTCCCCTATCCACACGGCCGCGAAATGGCCTTTACTGGCCATACGGTACAATCCCATGAAAACGTGTCCATTCCAATCGCAGGACATCATAGGTCAAACCTATGCCCGGCATATCAGATTGCCGGCTAGCGCTATGACCCCGCCTCGGGGATTCAGCCGTCAGATTTTCATTCTTTTCCAGCCTCGTGGTCCTCATGGCCAAGCTGCGGAAAAGGCGGACGAAACTGTACGGGGTTTGAGCCATGGAAGGAGTTCGCGTCGGTAAGCGGATGATCGGCACGCAGGCGCCGGTTACCATCGGGTGGGAGAATATCCCCCGCGTGGAAGGTGGGCCTTTCAAACAGGCGTTCTTTACCTGGTTCCAGCCCGCCGTGCTCTTCGGCTTGATCCTGTTCTGGTATTACGCCCCTAATTCCATCGCGAAGGCTTCCACGGCGATCGGTATCAGTATCGGCTTTCGCGTGCTGATGCTCACGATGGAGCACTTCTTCCCCCGCTACGAAAGCTGGAGGCTGACCTGGAAGGAACTGGCGACCGACCTGTTCTACGTCGGCCTGGGCTATACGATCCTCAACGTGGTCGAGGATTTCATTGGTGCCGGCGCGATCATCGAGGCGGTGCAGCACAGCGCCGACTGGGAGAAGTTCCACTGGTTCACCGGCTTGCCGCTGCTGCTGCAGGCGTTCCTGATCTCGTTCATCTTCGACTTCGGCCAGTACTGGATGCATCGCGGGATGCACAACTGGTACCCCCTGTGGCTGCCCCACTCGGTCCACCACTACATCACCCAGCTGAACATCAACAAAGGCGCGGTCGGCAACCCGGTGGAGTTGTTCCTGATTGGCCTGGGTATCGGCGGCTTCTTCGATTTCCTGCCGCGGGCCGCGCTGCTGGCCGGTGCGCTAGGCCTGGCCGTGGGAACGTACCAGCACATCAACGTGCGGTTCAACACGCCGCGCTGGTGGCGCTTCACCTTCAACACCACCGAGCACCACAGCCTGCACCACTCGCAGGATTTCGAGGCCAGCCGCAGCAACTTCTGCAACACCTGGATCATCATCGACCGCTTCTTCGGCACTTGCGTGGATGGGGAAGCCGAACTGCTGGGCATGGAAGGCGGCCGCCGCATGTCGATCCGCGAGCAGATGACTTATCCGTTCACCGAAGGCTGGAAATCGATCAAGGAGCGCATCGATCGCACCCGCTACGGCCAGACCAGCGCGGTACCGGCCGAGTGAGCGCGCCACTCAGCTTTGCCGGCCACCCGATGTCCAGCACCCCCATCGACGACGCGCCTAAACCCGGACTGTTAGACTGGATCTGGCATATCCGGGGCGAAATCCCCCTTGCGCCCGGACAGACGAGTGAGGATGCGTTCGACCGTGTCGCGCCCCTGTTCGATGCGCGAGGCACCAGCCACCGCCGCATGGGCGACACGCTGACCTTCGACAAGAAGGACCCCGATGCGCAGGACAAGATGGCGGTGTTCGATCGCGGCACGCTGACGGTGGATCGCAACGGCCCTGCCCCGGCGCTGCGCTATCACCTCGTCAGTCGCGCGCTG
>NZ_CAXYKL010000224.1:0-4705 GCF_964277725.1 uncultured Novosphingobium sp.
GCCGATCGCGGTATCCGCTCGTCCGCCATGTTCCAGCGGCGCAATAGTTTGATATAGTTGCCATTGTCGATCTGAGCGTTGATGGCGGCGGTGATCGCAGGGGCAAGTCCTGACGCTTTTCGCGTCGTGACCGCTATAAAGGCCGTCAACGGCCAACCGCCCGCGACCGTACCGACCGACCTCGTTCGACCATCTCGCGCTTCATATGCAGCCAGGAAGTTCGGTCCAAACGACAGGTCTGCCCGCCCCGAAAGAACCGCCAAGCGCATTACGCCAGGATCGTCGTAGTAAAGCGGTTCGACCGGCTTCAAGCCTGCCGCGATGTTGCGCGCATTCCAGCGATCGAGGATCTGAGATTGGTTCGTCCCGGCTGTCAAAGCGACACGTCGCCCGGCGACGTCCTGCGGGCCGTCGACGCGCAGAATCGGCCCATCGCTGCGAGTATAGATACCCAGCTTGTCATCGCGATACGTTGAAAAATCAAATTTGTCCTTGCGCTCCTCCGTCACTGTGACATTCGCCATGACCGCGTCGTACTTACCGGAGGTAAGCCCGAGCGGCCAATCTGGCCACGCAATCGGTAGGATCTTGAGCTTCAACCCTAATGACTCAGCGATAAGTTGTGCGAAATTGGGATCGAGCCCCACGCACCCCTGCCCGTCCGGCGTATAGTCGGCGATCGGAAGCGCGCCGACCGTCATGCCGATCGTCAAAGTGCCGGGCGTCTTGAATCTGTAGGCGCGAGGCACTAGTGCGGCGGCCGCAGGTACTGGCGCGGTGCGGATGAAGGGTAACGCTTCGGCGCCGGCTTTTTCCTTTGGCGGCGCGCAGGCGCCCAAAAGAGCCATGCACGAAAGTGCCGTAGCCAGAAGCGCCCTCACTTACAGTACCTTCGAGAGAAATTCGGCGGTTCGAGAATGAACGGGTCGGGAGAAGACCTGTTCCGGCGTACCTCGCTCCACGATCCGGCCCTGATCCATGAATACAACCGTATCAGCCACCTCGCGCGCAAAGCCCATTTCATGCGTCACGATGATTAGAGTCGTGCCTGAACTTGCCAATTCGCGGATTACGCCCAACACCTCGCCGACAAGTTCAGGATCCAATGCGGACGTTGGCTCATCGAAAAGCAGAACTTTGGGCCGCAACGCCAGTGCCCGGGCGATCGCGACGCGCTGCTGCTGGCCACCCGAAAGCTGACGTGGATAAGCATCTACCTTGTCTGACAAGCCCACCCGAGTCAGGAGCACGCGTGCATCCGCCTCGGCCTCCGCCCGTGGCCGACCACGAACATGGACAGGGGCCTCCACAATATTTTCCAAAACGGTCATGTGCGGAAACAGATTGAAGCTTTGAAAGACCATGCCAACATCCACTCGTCGGCGAAGCACTTCGGCTTCCTTCAACTCGTGCAAAATATTTGCGTCTTCGCGGTAGCCAATGAGTTTGCCATCGATCGAAATCAGCCCAGCATTCAAGGGTTCCAGATGGTTTATCGTTCGTAGTAGGGTGGATTTACCCGATCCAGATTGACCGATGATGACGGTGACGCTTCCAGAGGGAATCGTCAGCGAGACGCCTTTGAGCACTTCAAGATCGCCGAACCGCTTCACCGCGCCCTCGATCACTACGGTACCGCCTTTGACAGGCCTGTGGAATGATCCGGTGTCGCCGCGAACGAGAGTATGCCCGCGGACGGGCATGCGGGTGATTGAGGCGGACGAGTCAATACGGCGCAAGCTAATCCTTGCAGACCTGACTAAACTGCCTGCCCCCTGCAATCCCGCCACGCCGCGCGAAAAGCGCCGCTCGATCCGGCGCTGGATCACAGACAGAACGGTTAGAATAATGAGATACCAGACCGTCGCCACCATCAGCAGCGGCACCGCCTCAAGATTACGGCGGTAGATCACCTGCACGGTGTAGAACAACTCCGGCAGCGCGAGGATGTAGACGACCGAGGTGCCTTTGGCGAGGTTGATGATTTCGTTGAACCCGGCGGGAAGAATGCTGCGCATCGCCTGTGGCAGCACGATACCGAAGATCTGGCGGCGGCGCGGCAGGCCCAGCGCGGCCGCCGCTTCCCTCTGGCCGTTGTCCACCCCCAGGATGCCGCCACGAATGATCTCGGACGAAAACGCAGCCTGGTTCAGCGTTAGGCCGATCACCGCAGCCACGAAGGGACTGATCAGCGCGGCGGTAGACCAAGAACCGAACCGAAAGTCAGTAAGGGGCACGCCTAGGCTGATTGTGGCGTAGAGGTATCCCAGGTTATTGAGCAGCAGCAGCAGGACGATGAGCGGGATGGAGCGGAACAACCAGACATAGCCCCAAGCAAGCCAGGCCAGCAAAGGGGAGCCTGAAACCCGGGCAAGCGCGATCGTAGTGCCTAGCAGCGATCCGAACAGGGTGCCAAGCGCGGTTAGCAAAAGCGTCTGGCCGAGGCTGACGATAACCGGCTCTGCAAAGAACCACTGGGCAAAGACCGGCCAACCCCATTTTGGATTTCCTAATACCGAGGCGGCGATCATCAATAGAGTGCCGGCGGCAACCACCGTGCCGAACGTGCGTGCCGGATAACGTGCAGGAACAACACGGCGTTGGGGTTGAATTTGGGCCTTGTGTTCGGCGAGACGGGAAGCCGATGTATCCAGGGTGATGGCGTTCATGCCAACACCGCCGCGTTGTCGCCGATCGCCTTTGCGAAGGGTAGCGTCATCAGCACCGCGGGGTCGGCTTTTGGATCGTACAAGGGCGTATAACCGAGGCGTTTGTATAGAGCGCTGGCCTCCGGCTGACGAAAGCCGGTGGTGAGGAATATCCGGCGATACCCTTGGCGGATCGCCGCATCTTCTAGGGCAAACACAATTCGCCGTGCCAATCCCTGGCGGCGCAGATGCGCGGCAGTCCAGATGCGTTTCAGTTCGGCGGTGTCGGTCTCCTCATGCGGCATGAACCCGCCGCCCGCAATCGCCTCACCATTACGGACGATCAGCAGGAAGTTTCCGTGTGGCGGCAAAAAGCGATCGGAAGCATAGCGGCCATAGACTTCCTCTCGCGCGGCGTCCTGGTCGAATTCTGCTAGATCGCCGTAACGCGCGCTGTACTCCCCGATCAATGCCTCAAGCAAAGGACGGGCAAGGGGATCCATGGGGGATGACGTGACGATCCAATCGTCATGAATCTGGGTCGTGGTCGGGATGATGGTCATGCCGATGCCCTCTCAGGGTTATCCGTCAGATAGGTTTCCACCAGGCGCGCCCAGAATGCGGCGGCGGGAGCGATTACCGCATCGTTGAAGCGGTATCTGGGGCTATGAAGCGGTTCGCCGTCACCCGTTCCAACAAACAGGAAGCTGCCGGGGCGCGCCTGTAGCATATAGGCAAAGTCTTCGCTGGCTGTGCGCGGTGCAAGATTGGAAATGATGCAATCTTCACCCAAAAGATCGCGCGCGACATCGCGCGCGAAAGCGGTTTCGGCGGGATGGTTTATGACACTGGGAAAACCGGGTTTAACATCGACCTCGGCCGTCGCACCGAAGCTGGCGGCGATGCGATGAGCCAGATCGATCACGCGCCCCCGGATTGCGTCACGCACCTCCTCACGAAAGGAACGCAGCGTTAAGTTCATCTCTACGGCGTCAGGGATGACGTTGGCGGCATCCCCGCCGTGGATTGCCCCCACAGTGACGACGGCGCTGTCCAGCGGGGCGACGCTACGGGAGACCACGGTTTGTAACGCGGTGATGAGATGTGCCGCCACCACCACTGGATCCACCGCCTCATGCGGTGCCGCGCCGTGGCCGCCCTTACCGATAACGCGGATTGCCAACCAGTCGACCGCCGCCATCGCCGGGCCGTCTACGAAACCCAGCTGGCCTTCCGGGACGCCGGGCCAGTTGTGTAGACCGTAAACGGCGTCACAAGGGAAGCGTTCGAACAAGCCGTCCTCGATCATCCGACGAGCACCCTGACCCAGCTCTTCGGCAGGCTGAAAGATCAAGTTGACCGTTCCGGAGAAGTGCCCGCTTTCAGTCAGGTATCGAGCGGCTGCGAGGAGGATGGCGGTATGACCGTCATGCCCGCATGCGTGCATCCGCCCTTTGTGAACACTGGCGAAATCGAGGTCGGACGCTTCCTGGATCGGAAGCGCGTCCATGTCGGCGCGTATTCCGATCGCCCGCGTGCCCTGACCTCGGCGAAGCGTGCCGACCACTCCGGTGCCGCCCACGCCGGTGGTTACATGAAAACCCCATTCGGCAAGCAATTCCGCCACGCGCGACGAGGTTCTGTTTTCATCCCACGACAGTTCAGGGTGGCGATGCAGGTCCTGCCGGATCGCGATCGCATCGTCGACGAAACCGGCGATTGTGCCGTGCAATTCGCGTCTGTCGAGCACTTTGCTCATGCAGAGCGTCTCTCGGTAGCTTCGGCCACCCGCGCGACGGGTTTGTACGGTAGGCCGAGGTGGTCGCGCAGGGTGGTACCTTGCAACACACGGTCGTAACGGCCGCGCGCTTCCAGGGCGGGCACCACGTACCGGGCGAAATCGTCCAGCCCCTCTTGCGCCGCTGCAAAGCCAAGGATGAACCCATCCGCCGCGCCGCCATCTATCCAGCGCACCAATTCATCGGCCACTTTTTCACCACTGCCCAGAAAGTCGGGGCGTGGTGTCGCGACTTTGAGAGCCACCTCTCGCAAAGTCC
>NZ_CAXYKL010000225.1:0-7053 GCF_964277725.1 uncultured Novosphingobium sp.
CCCAAGACGATGTGCAAATGCACCAGCTTCACCCACGACGATGTGCGGCGCGAGATCGTGGCGCAAGGCATGCGCTCTATCCCCGATGTCATGCAGCGGCTGCACTGGTCCACCCCGGACGGCTGCTCGTCCTGCCGCCCGGCGCTGAATTACTATCTGCTGTGTGCGCTGCCAGGTGAGTACGTGGATGATCAGCAGAGCCGCTTCGTCAACGAACGCATGCATGCCAACATCCAGAAGGACGGCACCTATTCCGTGGTCCCGCGCATGTGGGGCGGCCTAACCAACCCGCGCGAATTGCGCGCCATCGCCGACGTGGTGGAAAAGTACAACGCGCCGATGGTGAAGGTGACGGGCGGCCAGCGCCTCGACATCTTCGGGATCAAGGGTGAGGACTTGCCCGCCGTGTGGGCAGACCTCAACGCCGCGGGAATGGTCTCGGGCCATGCTTACGGCAAGTCGCTGCGCACCGTGAAGACCTGCGTGGGATCGGACTGGTGCCGCTTCGGCACGCAGGATTCCACCGGCCTTGGCGTCAAGATCGAGCGGATGACCTGGGGCTCGTGGATGCCGCACAAGTTCAAGATCGCCGCTTCGGGCTGCCCACGCAATTGCGCCGAGGCGACGATCAAGGACTTCGGCGTCGTCTGCGTCGACAGCGGTTACGAACTGCACATCGGCGGCAACGGCGGCATCCATGTGCGCGTCACCGATCTGCTGTGCAAGGTGGCGACGGAACAGGAAGCGCTGGATTACTGCGCGGCCTTCACCCAGCTCTATCGCGAGGAAGCCCGCTATCTGGAACGCACCGCGCCCTGGGTGGAGCGGGTCGGCCTGGACTATGTGAAAAGCCGGATCGTAGAGGATGACGTCGGCCGCGAGGCGCTGCGCGGTCGCTTCCTCTATTCGCAAAGCTTTTCGCAGGACGATCCCTGGGCCGAACGGGCCGCCGGATCACACGCCCAGCTGCACCAGCCGCTCGCCCCCCTCGCTATTGCTGCGGAGTGATCATCATGATTGACTGGATCGACATCGGCACCCTGGCCGACATTCCCCAGCGGGGCGCGCGCACGGTGAAGCTGGAAGGGGAGAAGGAAATCGCCGTGTTCCGCACCGGCGACGATCAGATATTCGCGCTGATCAACGAATGCCCGCACAAGAAGGGCCCGCTCGGCCAGGGCATCGTCCATGGCCACGCCGTCGCCTGTCCGCTGCACAACTGGAACATCGCGCTCAAGACCGGCGAGGCGCAGGGAGAGGACAAGGGCTGCACGCCGACGATCGCGGTGAAGCAGGAGCACGGCCGCATCCTGATCGCGCGGCCTGAAACGCTGCAGGCCGCTGCCTGATGCGCCAGCCGATCCGCACCACCTGCGCCTACTGCGGCGTCGGCTGCGGCATCTCCGCCACGCCGACCGGCCCGCGCACGGTGGAGATCAAAGGGGACGAGGCCCACCCCGCCAATCGCGGGCGCCTGTGCTCCAAGGGCACGCACCTGGGCGAAACCGTCGAGTTGACCGGCCGCCTGCTCCACCCGATGATCGGCACCAAGCGGGTCGGCTGGGACAAGGCCCTGGATCTTGTCGCCAAGCGCTTTGCCGACACCATCGCGCGCCACGGACCCGATAGCGTGGCCTTCTACGTCTCGGGCCAATTGCTGACCGAGGACTACTACGTCGCCAACAAGCTGATGAAGGGCTTCATCGGCTCGGCCAACATCGACACCAATTCACGCCTCTGCATGTCCAGCGCGGTAGCCGGGCATAACCGCGCTTTCGGTGAAGACATCGTTCCCGCCAGCTACGACGATCTGGACGCTGCGGACCTGATCGTGCTGGTCGGCTCCAACACCGCGTGGTGCCACCCGATCGTCTATCAGCGCATCCAGGCCGCCCGCGCCGAACGCGGCACGAAGCTGGTGGTGATCGATCCGCGCCGCACGGAAACCTGCGAGGGCGCAGACCTGCATCTGCCATTGAAGCCCGGCACCGACGTCGCCTTGATGAACGGCCTGCTCGCCTGGATGGATGCGCAGGGCCTCACCGATCGCGGCTACCTGGATGCGCATTTACAAACGCCGGACGGGTTCTGGGAAAAGTTGGCGCAGGGCCACGATCTGTGGACCACGGCGAAGACTTGCGACGTATCGCCCGCCCAGCTCCAGCAGTTCTTCGAACTGTTCGCCGCCACCCCGCGCACCGTCACGCTGTTCAGCCAGGGCGTCAACCAGTCGATCCGCGGCACCGATCAGGTAAACGCGATCATCAACCTCCATCTCGCCACCGGCCGGATCGGCAAGCCCGGCGCCGCGCCCTTCTCCATCACCGGCCAGCCCAATGCGATGGGTGGACGCGAAGTCGGCGGCTTGGCCTCCACCCTTGCGGCGCACATGGATTTCGCGCCGGAGAACGTGGCGCGCATCGGCCGGTTCTGGGCCGCCCCCACCATGGCGAGCAAGCCCGGGCTCAAGGCGGTCGACCTGTTTCGCGCCATCGGCGAACGGCGGATCAAGGCGCTGTGGGTGATGGCGACCAACCCCGCCGTCTCGCTGCCGGACGCCGCCCGCGTGCGCGAGGCGCTGGAGCGTTGCCCCTTCGTCGTGGTCTCCGACGTGATGGCCGCAACCGATACCGGCGCCTATGCTCATGTCCGCCTGCCCGCCGCCGCCTGGGGTGAGAAGGACGGCACCGTTACCAACTCAGACCGCACGATCAGCCGCCAGCGCCCCTTTATGGCTCTGCCGGAACAGGCGAAGCCAGACTGGTGGATCATCAAGGAAGTGGCGCAGCGCATGGGCTGGCGCAGCGCTTTTGCATATCAGCGCCCCGCCGATATCTGGCGCGAGCATGCCCGCCTTACCGCCTATCAGAACGGTGGGCAGCGCCTGCTCGATCTGGGCGATCACGCCACCATCGGCAACGATGCCTATGAAGCGATGGAGCCATTCCGCTGGGGCGGGCAGCACCCCTTCGCCGATGGTCGCTTCAGCACGCCAGACCGCAGGGCCCGGCTGGTCCCCGTTACCCAGATGGACGTGCAGGCCCCGCTCCACGCCTGGCCGCTGACGCTCAACACCGGGCGCTATCGCGATCAGTGGCACACGATGACGCGCACCGGCCTGTCCGCCAAGCTGGCCCGCCACCGCGAAGAGCCGCTGGTGGAAGTCCACCCCACCGATGCCCTGACCCTGGGCTTGGCGGCAGGCGATCTGGCCCGCGTAACCACCGCGCAAGGCGACAGCGTGTTCCGCGTGGCGCTGAGTGACGGCCAGCGGCCCGGTGACATCTTCACTCCCATCCACTGGACGGACCAGACCTCCACCGGCGGGCGCACCGGGATGCTCCCTCGGCCGCTGGTCGATCCCCACTCGGGCCAGCCCGGTTTCAAGTCCACGCCCGCGCGGCTGAGCAAAGTCGCGACCGAGTGGCAGGGCTTCTTGATCCTGCGCGAACCGGTTCAGGCCAAGCCCGCGTGCCTGTGGGCCACGCGGGTCACGGTGCCGGGCGGGGCGCTGTTCGAAGTAGCGGGCGACGGCGATCAGGCGCGTCTCGAAGCGTGCCTGCCAAAGGGTGAGCGGGTGGAGGCGGTTGACCCCGCACGCGGGACTCGCCGAGTGGCGATCATCGTCGAGGGGCGGCTGGCGGGCGTTCTCATCGTGACGCGCACGGGGTTGCTCCCGTCTCGCGATTGGCTGATCGGACAATTGGCGGCCAGCGACGTCGGCCCCGCCGTTCTCGCCGCGCGCGGCCCCGGCAACCAGCCCGACAAGGGCGCGACGATATGCGCCTGCTTCGATATCGGCCTCAATCAGATCGTCGCCGCCATCCGCCAGCAGCACCTGGTGGACGTGCCCGCGATCGGCCAGGCGCTGGGCGCGGGCACCAATTGCGGTTCGTGCCGCCCCGCGCTGGCCGCCATCCTTATGCAGACACCTCAGGAAGTTCTCGATGCAGCCGAATGAACTGGCGAGTGAACTCATCGCACCGGGCGAAGTCTGGCTGGTCGGGGCTGGACCGGGCGATCCCGACCTGCTGACCCGAAAGGCGGAAAAGCTGATCGCAGCGGCGGAGGTGGTGTTCACCGATGCATTGGTCGGCCCTGGCGTCCTCGCGCTGATCCCAGATCATGCCGAGCAGGTCAGCGTCGGCAAGCGCTCCGGCCGCCACTCCAAGGATCAGCGCACGATCGACCAGTTGCTGGTGGAAGCCGCGCTGGCAGGCCGCCGTGTCGTGCGGCTGAAAGGGGGCGACCCGGCGATGTTCGCCCGCGCCGCCGAGGAGATCGCGGCGCTCCAGGCCGTCGGCGTGCGGGCACGGATCTGCCCCGGCATCACCGCCGCCAGCGCCGCTGCGGCCTCTGCCGGGATCTCGCTTTCGCTGCGAGGGATCGCGGCACGCGTGCAGTTCATCACCGCGCATAGCCGCCGGGGGCAAGCGCTCGATCTGGACTGGACCGCCCTCGCCGACCCTGCCTGCACCCTTGCCGTCTACATGGGCCGGGACGCCGCGCCTGAACTAAGCCGCCAGTTGATGGCCGCCGGGCTGCCGGGTGCCACGCCGGTGCTGATCACGTGCGACGCCTCGCTTCCGCAGGAGCGGCGCCTGCGCACCCGGCTGGACCTGCTGCCAATCGTCGTGCGCGGTTTTGCAGGCGACCGGCCGACCCTGATCCTGATCGGTGAAGCCATCGCCGCAGCCGATCATGCCATAGCGGCGCAGGCCATGGAGCCAATGCGTGGCCAGACGGCGGCAGCGGTGCTAGGCGGCCGGGCCTAAACGTCCGCCCGGAGACACCAGGATGCCCCAGAAGATCGAACCTGCCGCCACGCTGAAGGAAAACGTCCAGTTGCTGCCTTCCGTCGAGGGTGTGGAGCGGATCGAGCTTGCCGATGGCGCCGGGCAAATCATCGGCACGATCATGCATGTTCCCGGCAAGACCGCGTCGCTGGCCGTCTATCAGTATCTTGCCCAGCTGTTCCCGGCGCTGGACCGCGACGCGGCGGAATATGGCCTGGCCCTATACGCCCAGTTCGTTGCCGAAGCGCGCGAGACGCCCGGGGCTCATCCCAATATAGACCACTTGCTGGCCGTCGTGGACGGCGCACCAACGCTGACAATCAGTGTGGTTCGGTCTAGTTAAGGGCGCGCGCGCCTGAACTATCAGGCCTCTGATCGATACTCCCGGCGGGTTGCCGCAATGAGCTACTCCTTTCACCACTTCCGAAGAAACCGGGTGAAACCCGACCGTGGGAATAGGAGAGGTTTATGCGCGCACTTGAAGGCATGGTTGCCGTCGTCGTCGGGGCAGCGAACGGGATCGGCCGAGCCACGGCGCTCATGCTGGCCGAACGGGGCGCCGATCTAGTTCTGGGTGATCTGGCGGTTGACGGTAGCCTGGAAGAATGTGCCGCCGCCATTCAAGCAATTGGCGGGACTGCCATCACCGTCGCGGTCGACCATACCGATGAGGCGCAAGTCAAAAACCTGATGACCGAAGCCATCGCCCGGTTCGGAAAGATCAATATCCTGGTCAATAACGCTGCGGGCACAAGCCCGGCGTTCCAGGCTCACGATCGCGATGTGGCCACCATGGATGTCGCCCACTGGGACAAGTCCATGGCGGTCAACCTGCGCGGCCCGATGTTGACGTGCAAGCATGCGATCCCGCACATGATCGCGGCGGGCTACGGTGCGATCGTCAACACCGGCTCTGGCGTGGTGTTTCGCGGAGATTCGGTCCGCGCGGCCTATTCGGCATCGAAGATCGGCCTGCACAGCCTGACGATGGATGTGGCAACCGCCTACGGGAAGCAGAACGTGCGCTGCAATCTCGTGTCACCCGGGCTGATCCTGACGGAAGGACTGAAGAAAGTGCTCACGCCCGACCAGATCGATGTTCTGGCAGGCCAGAATCTGACGCCGTTCGTCGGCGCTGCAGAGGATATCGCGCAAGTGACCTGCTTCCTGGTTTCGCCCGCGGCACGCTACCTTACCGGCCAGATCATCCCGGTCGACGGTGGCCTGCATGTCCACCAGTGCGTCATCGGCCAAGGCTAAGCCCCGCCTAAACGAACGAGGGGCGGGCCTTGGCCCACCCCTCGCTGGCATCAGATCCCGTCGAGGCCCTTGCTGACCAGGACGTTCACCGCGACGCGGCGGTTCTGCGCCTTGCCCTCAGGCGTATCGTTGCTGGCCGCAGGGTCCGCCTTGGCCATGCCGGTGGGGGTCAGCATGCGGTAGGGCTTCCAGTGGCAGGCCTGCTGCAGATAGTTGACCACGCGGGACGCGCGCTTCTCGCTCAGCTCCTGGTTGTAATCGTCATCGCCCGTGGAGTCGGTGTAGCCGACCACCAGCAGCAAGGCGTTGTCCATTGCCTCGGCCTGAGAGGCGATCTTGCACAAGTCCGCCTTGCCCTGCTCGGACAAGTTGGACTTGGCGACGTCGAAGTTGACGTTGGTGGTGCTCTTGATGTTGTACTTGTCGATATCGGCCATGCGTCCGCGCAGCGCCTCGGTGGCGGCGGCCTGCTCGCCAAAGCGCTGGTCGGTGCCGTTGTAGATCATCTGCGCGGTCTTCAGGTCCTTGCTCTTCAGCTCGACCTGGCTGGCGATCAGATCGCCACCGCCCTGCATCGTCTTGACGCTGACGGGCAGGCCGTTGAGCAGCGAGGTGGCGGCCAGGCGATCGCGATTGAGGCTGAGGAAGCCGCCGCTGGAAGTGATCTTGGTGCCATCGTTGATGGTCACCACGGTCTTGGCGCCATCCTTGGTGGTCACCTGCATGCGATCCCCGCTGCGACCCGAGATGATACCGTCGATCTCCGGGCCCTTCGTCATCTGTACGGGCGCGCTGGTATCGCTGACGCTGCCGGTCAGCGAACCGTCAGACTGGTCCTGCTGGGCATAGACGCTGGCGGGCGCGCCGCCGAGCAGCATGGCGGCAAGCACTAGTGAAGTGGAACTCTTGGATATGACAGTCATGGCGTTACTCCCTTGAAACGCGAACGGTCGGGGTTCTGCAACGACGCAGCAGCTTCCAAGTGCCGCGCCATCAT
>NZ_CAXYKL010000226.1:0-3875 GCF_964277725.1 uncultured Novosphingobium sp.
AACGTTCGACGCTGTTGCGTTGCCTGTCTCACGTCCAATCCGTGGTGGAGCGGCGCAATACCATCCCCATCCTCTCGAACGTCTTGATCGAGGCGGCGGCGGGCGGCGCGCTCAAGATCATGGCGACCGACCTTGACCTGCAAGTGGTGGAAACGGTCGGCGCGGTGGCGGTGGAACAGCCCGGCGCCATCACCGTCTCTGCCCATCTGCTGTTCGACATCGCGCGCAAGTTGCAGGACGGCAGCCAGGTCAGCCTGGACGCTTCCGAAAACCGCATGGTGGTGAAGGCCGGACGCAGCCGTTTCCAGCTTCCCACTTTGCCGCGTGATGATTTTCCAATGATCGCAGAAGGCGAGCTGCCTACCAGCTTCGAGCTTCCGGCGGTCACGCTGGCCCAGTTGATCGACCGCACCCGCTTCGCGATCTCCACCGAAGAGACGCGCTATTACCTGAACGGCATCTTCTTCCATGTCGCCGAAGACCAGTTGAAAGCAGCGGCCACCGACGGGCATCGTCTGGCTCGCTTCACGCTGGCCTGTCCGGAAGGTGCACAGGGAATGCCGGACGTGATCGTGCCGCGCAAATGCGTGGCCGAACTGCGCAAGCTGCTGGAAGAATCGCTCGACACCAATGTGCTGATCGAATTGTCCGCCAGCAAAGTGCGCTTCACGCTGGGCGGTGAGCATGGCGTGGTCCTCACCAGCAAGCTGATCGACGGGACCTTCCCCGATTACAGCCGCGTGATCCCCACCGGGAACGACAAGCTGCTGCGGATCGATCCCAAGAGCTTCTTCGAGGGCGTGGACCGCGTGGCGACCATCGCCACCGAGAAGACGCGCGCGGTGAAGATGGCGCTCGACACCGATCGCGTCACGCTGTCGGTCACCTCGCCGGACAACGGCACCGCCGCTGAGGAAGTGCCCGCGCAATATGGCTCGGACGGCTTTGAGATCGGCTTCAACGCCAACTACCTCAAGGACATCCTCGGCCAGATCGAAGGCGACACGGTGGAACTGCACCTCGCGGACGCGGGCGCGCCGACGCTGATACGCCAGGACGACAAGAGCCCCGCGCTCTATGTCCTGATGCCGATGCGGGTGTAGAGCCGGCCTCGGCCTCCACCCGTTCCGCGCCGTTTCGAAGTCACCCCGCGTCAGCCCCGGGCATAAGGCTCCGTGCCGCAACCTAGCCGAACGAGCGGATCCCGGATCTGGCCGATTTAGTGGTGGCGATAGCGCAGGAATAGCCTAAGGCATGCGTTCCGACGTCGGCGTTTCTCGCCGCCTTTGACTGCGGTTCATGCGTGCGGTATAACCCTCTCCCGGTCACACGCCCCGGCGTCCGCTTTACCGACGAAGGGCGGGGCCTGTACGCCGGTGCGGCGTTGACAATCCTTACGAATCAATTTAAGCGCGCCCTTCGCTCGACAGAAACGGCTGTGTCCGCAGTGGTGTTCGGCATTTTTGCCCGCTCCTACCGGTCCTTTCGTCTTCGTGGATCCCCCACCTGTCATAAGAGCGTCAGAGCGTTGAGATAGGCGGGGCCAAGGCTCCCCTGTGGAGCAGGAGAATTAAGTGGCTCGTATTGCCGGGGTAAACCTCCCCACCAACAAGCGCGTGATCATCGCCTTGACCTACATTCACGGTATCGGTCGCACCAATGCCGTCAAGATCGCTGACAAGCTGGGCATCGATCATGCCCGCCGCGTGCAGGATCTCTCGGACGCCGAAGTGCTTCAGATCCGCGAAACCATCGACGCCGAACACACCGTTGAGGGTGATCTTCGTCGTGAGACCGCGATGAACATCAAGCGCCTGATGGACCTCGCCTGCTATCGTGGCCTGCGTCACCGCAAGGGCCTGCCGGTTCGTGGCCAGCGCACGCACACCAATGCGCGCACCCGCAAGGGCAAGGCCAAGCCGATCGCCGGCAAGAAGAAGTAAGCCGCGCCTTTTACAGGCAGCAGCTTTCCCTCAGCGAATTTCGACAGGATAAACCGACATGGCACGCGAACCACAGCGCATTAAGCGCCGCGAGCGCAAGAACATCTCGAGCGGCATTGCGCACGTCAACGCCAGCTTCAACAACACCATGGTGACCATCACCGACGCCCAGGGTAACGCGATCTCGTGGTCGTCCGCGGGCATGATGGGCTTCAAGGGCAGCCGCAAGTCCACCCCGTATGCCGCGCAGGTGGCTGCGGACGACGCCGGCAAGAAGGCCGCCGAGCATGGCGTGCGCACCCTCGAAGTCGAGGTCAAGGGCCCGGGTTCGGGTCGCGAGAGCGCCCTGCGCGCCCTTCAGGCGGTCGGCTTCACCATCACCTCGATCCGCGACGTGACCCCGATCCCGCACAACGGCGTTCGCCCCTCGAAGCGTCGCCGCGTCTGATCAAGTCCCGGTGGACGGGTCCGGTTCCTAGGCCGGATACCCGCCGCCACGCATCGGCCGCGGCCCATTCGGGCTTAGCGGCCGAAGTCGCACTGAATTACCCCAGGGGAAGCACATGACCGTCAACATCAAGAACTGGCAGGAACTCAAGAAGCCGAACAGCCTTGAGATCAAGCCGGGGGCTGACCCCAAGCTTCGCGCCACTTTCGTTGCAGAACCGTTGGAGCGGGGCTTTGGCCTGACGCTCGGCAACGCGCTGCGCCGCGTGCTGCTGTCCTCGCTGCAGGGCGCGGCGATCACGTCGATCAAGATCGAGAACGTCCTGCACGAATTCTCCAGCCTTGCCGGCGTGCGTGAAGACGTGACCGACATCGTTCTGAACGTGAAGCAGATCGCGCTTAAGATGCAGGGCGAAGGCCCCAAGCGTCTCCAGCTTTCCGCCACGGGCCCGGCCCAGGTGAAGGCAGGCGATATCGCCGTGTCGGGCGACATCGAGGTGACCAACAAGAACCTCGTGATCTGCCATCTCGACGAAGGCGCGACGCTGAACATGGAACTGACCGCGGATAGCGGTAAGGGCTACGTTCCGGCCGTCTCGAACCGTCCCGTCGATGCGCCGATCGGCCTGATCCCGGTGGACTCGCTCTATTCGCCCGTGCGCCAGGTCTCCTACAAGGTGGACAACGCGCGTATCGGCCAGGAGCTGGACTACGACAAGCTCAGCCTCACGGTGGAAACCGACGGCACTGTCAGCCCCGAGGACGCCGTGGCTTACGCCGCGCGCATCCTGCAGGACCAGCTGGCGCTGTTCGTCCACTTCGAGGACGCGGCTCCGGTCGGTCAGTCGCCGATGATCGGGATGGCTGCCAGCGGTGGTGCTGCTACCGAAGAGAGCGATACCAACCAGCTCAACCGCTACCTTCTCAAGAAGGTGGACGAGCTGGAACTGTCGGTGCGTTCGGCCAACTGCCTCAAGAACGACAACATCATCTACATCGGCGATCTGGTTCAGAAGACCGAAGCCGAGATGCTGCGTACGCCGAACTTCGGCCGCAAGTCGCTCAACGAGATCAAGGAAGTGCTCTCCTCGATGGGTCTGCGCCTCGGCATGGACATCCCGGGCTGGCCGCCCGAGAACATCGAAGAGATGGCCAAGAAGCTGGAGCAGGAGTTGTTGGGCTAATCAGCCCGGCAACGGACTTCCCGGTCAGCGGCACTTAACGTGCCGTCTGATGTTACCGGTGAGAACCCGTGACGGTCTGGCAGCAGCGATAGAGAATAAGCGGGATCCCGGCGCAAGGCCGGGGTGACGAAAGTGGGATAGCTTACTTTCACCCGCAAAAAAGGGCAGGGCCGTCCCCCTTAAGCGACGGCCAGGACCGGGCTACCTCACACGGGCCCCTTACGAACGGAGTACACGAAAATGCGTCATAAAATGGGCGGCCGCAAGCTGCAGCGTGCCACTGGCCACCGTACTGCGCTGC
>NZ_CAXYKL010000227.1:0-4299 GCF_964277725.1 uncultured Novosphingobium sp.
GTCGTCCGCAGGCATCGCCGCCACCCACACGCCCGCCAAGGTCGCGCAGCTGGCTACCAGGTCCAGCGTGGTATCCGCCAGGCTGCCCAGCATCGCGGTGGAGCCGGTGGACCAGGCGGCCCAACCCTTCAACGCCAGCAGCAGCAGCGCCGCGCTGATGCTCGCCATCGCGGCGCTGCGGTTCAGCGTGCCGCTATCCCTTATGGAGCTGGCGCTCATGGATAGAGCAGCGTGCTGGCCCAGCCGCCCGCCTGATCGCGCGTGAACACGCGGCGCTCATGCAGGCGGCCCGGCCGATCGACCCAGAACTCGATCGCGGTGGGCTGCACGCGAAACCCGGTCCAGTGCGCGGGCCGCTCGATCTCGCCATCGCCGAACCGGCGCTCCACCTCGTGATAGCGGGATACGAACGTCTCGCGCGAATCCAGCGGGGCCGACTGGTCGGACGCCACCGCACCCAGCTGCGAATCGCGGGATCGTGAGTGAAAATAATCGTCCGCCATCTGCGGATCGACCTCGCTCACCGGCCCCTCGATCCGGATCTGGCGGCGCAGGCTCTTCCAATGGAACAGCAACGCGGCAT
This sequence comes from uncultured Novosphingobium sp., assembly GCF_964277725.1. Taxonomy (NCBI): domain Bacteria; kingdom Pseudomonadati; phylum Pseudomonadota; class Alphaproteobacteria; order Sphingomonadales; family Sphingomonadaceae; genus Novosphingobium; species uncultured Novosphingobium sp. Next base: position 584 of record NZ_CAXYKL010000227.1, read on the forward strand.
GGGGATTGGCCAGCAACTCGCGGCCCTTGCGGCTGTGGGCATTGGTGTAGAATACGAAACCGTCCGGGCCGTGCCCTTTGAGCAGCACCATCCGGACCGAGGGCACACCCTCCGGCGTGGCGGTGGCCAGTGCCATCGCGTTGGAATCGTTGGGTTCTGACTCGCGCGCTTGAGCATACCACTGGTCGAACAGGGCCAGGGGGTCTGAACGCGGAATACTTTCGGCGGCGATTTCGGCATCGATCATGCGGTCATCCTTGGCGGCCGACGCATATGGCGCCGGGCATTACGCACCTTGTAGAAGAATGCACCGCTTGCCGGAAGCGCCACACGATCCTAGCTATGCTGCCGATATGGCAGCAGACCCCTACACCACACTCGGCGTGTCCCGTGGCGCAAGCGAGAAGGAGATCAAATCCGCTTATCGCAAGCTGGCCAAGGAACTCCACCCCGACGCCAACAAGGACAATCCCAAGGCGACCGAGCGCTTCAGCGAAGCGACTGCGGCTTACGATCTGCTGTCCGACAAGGACAAGCGCGCCAAGTTCGACCGGGGCGAGATCGACGCCGATGGCAACCCGATGGGTTTCGGAGGGGGGTACGGTGGCGGCGGCTTTGGCGGCGGGCATCGTGGTTTTGGCGGTGGTAATCCGGGCGGCGGCTTCGAAGGGTTCTCCAGCGAAGGCATCGATCTGGGCGATATCTTCGGTGATATGTTCGGTGGACGCGGCGGCGGCGCGCGCGGCGGCATGGGCGGCGATCCGTTCGGCAGCGCTCGCCAGCAGCGCCGCGCCCCGCCCAAGGGTGCGAACGTATCCTATCGCCTTTCCGTCCCCTTCGCCGATGCGGCCAGTCTTTCCCCGCAGCGCATAACCCTGGGCGATGGCAAGACGATCGACCTCAAGCTGCCCAACGGGGTGGAAGACGGCACGCAGATGCGCCTTGCCGGCAAGGGTGAGGCCGGCCCCGGCGGCGCGGGCGATGCCATCGTCACGATCCAGATCCAGCCCCACCCCAGCTTCCGCCGCGAAGGGGACGATGTGCGGCTGGACCTGCCGGTCACGCTGGACGAAGCCGTGAACGGCGCGAAAGTGCGCGCCCCCACCGTCAGCGGCGCGGTGATGCTGTCCGTTCCGGCGGGCACCTCTTCCGGCAAGGTGCTGCGCATCAAGGGCCGCGGCTTCACCCGCAAGGACGGCACCCGCGGCGACCAACTGCTGACGCTGCAGATCGTGCTGCCAGAAGGTGACGCCGATCTCGTCCAGCGCCTCGATGGCTGGCGCGACACGCGCGACGTCCGCGCGAAGCTGGGCGTCTGAGGCTGACCGCCGGTTGACCGAAGTCGCAAAATCCAACCTTACGCCCGAAGCGCGGCGCAAGGATGCCATGCGCCGCCACTCCGGCTTGCAAACGCGCATCCGTGAAAAGACCGGCCCGGGCTCCCGCTTCTTCAACGTGACGAAGCGCGTGGTGACCGGCGCGTGGGAGGATGGCTTCATCCACGCCGGCAACCTCGCCTACGTGACGCTGCTGGCGCTGTTCCCCTTCTTCATCGCGGTGGGCGCGATCTTCTCTGTCATCGGCGAGCAGGAACAGCTGGACGGTTCGATCGACAACATCCTGCTCGCGCTGCCGCCGCGCGTGGCGGAAGTGCTGGCCCCGGTGGCGCATGACGTGGTGGCGCTGCGCCAGGGCTGGCTGCTGTGGATCGGCGGCCTGTTCGGCGTGTGGTCCGCCGCCAGCCTGATCGAGACGATCCGCGATATCCTGCACCGCGCCTACGGCACCCAGCCGACGCGCACGTTCTGGCGCTATCGCCTGACATCCACCGGGCTGATCCTGGCCGCGGTGCTGATCATGCTGATCTCGCTATCCGGCCAAGTGCTGATCGCCTCGATCGAGGAAGTGCTGGTGACGCTGCTGCCCGGCATCGACGCGCCGCGCTTCAGCCTGGCGATGAGCCACCTTGTCACCGGCCTTGGCCTCTACGGATCGATCTACACGCTGTTCTACGCGCTGACGCCGTCGGCTTACCAGAAGCCGATCTATCCGCGCTGGCCCGGGGCGTTGCTGGTGACGGTGTGGTGGGTGGTGGTCGCCGCCGCCCTGCCCCGCGTTCTGTCCACGTTTTTCCGCTATGATCTGACCTATGGCAGCCTGGCGGGCGTGATGATCGCACTTTTCTTTTTCTGGCTTGTCGGACTAGGAATGGTCGTCGGGGCCGAGCTCAACGCGGCACTTACGGAATCGCCCGAGGAACGGGCCATGAATCGTGCCGGCGCTCCAGCCGAAGCCGGCACGGGTGAATTACAGGAAGAATACGAATGACAGGTCTGATGCAGGGGAAGCGCGGTCTCATCATGGGTCTGGCGAACGACAAGTCGCTGGCATGGGGCATCGCGAAGAAGCTGGCCGAGCACGGGGCCGAGCTGGCCTTCTCCTACCAGGGCGATGCCTTGGCCAAGCGCGTGAAGCCGCTGGCCGAAAGCCTGGGGAGCGACTTTCTGCTGGAATGCGACGTGTCCGACATGGCTGCGCTGGACACCGCGTTCGACACGCTGAAAGGGCGCTGGGACACCCTGGACTTCGTGGTCCACGCGATCGGCTTTTCCGACAAGAACGAGCTGCGCGGCAAGTATGTCGACACCAGCCTCGAAAACTTCCTGATGACCATGAACATCTCGGCCTACAGCCTCGTCGCCGTGACCAAGCGGGCGGTGGCGATGATGCCCAACGGCGGCTCGATTCTGACGCTGACGTATTACGGCGCCGAAAAGGTCGTGCCGCACTACAACGTGATGGGCGTGGCCAAGGCGGCGCTGGAAACCTCGGTGAAGTACCTCGCCAACGATCTCGGCCCGCAGAACGTGCGGGTGAACGCGATCTCCGCCGGGCCCATCAAGACGCTGGCGGCCAGCGGCATCGGCGATTTCCGCTACATCCTGAAGTGGAACGAATTGAACGCGCCGCTGCGCCGCAATGTCACCATCGACGACGTGGGCGGCAGCGGGCTGTACTTCCTGTCGGACTTGTCCTCCGGCGTGACGGGCGAAACGCATCACGTGGATGCGGGCTATCACGTGGTCGGCATGAAGCAGGAAGACGCGCCGGACATCGCGCTGACCTGAGGCGGTAGGAGGTGGCTCGATTGGCCAGGCTTAGCCAAAGTCAGCCAAGCTCGCTGCCATCCACACTTTCGTTTTCTAAGGAAAAACAGGGCGTCCTCTCCGGTTCGCCCTCTATATCCGTTCGTGTCGAGCGTAGTCGAGACACGCCAGCGCTGCGTCAGCGAAGGGATGGAAGCATACCCAGTTGTTCGTCGTTCCGGACTTGATCCGGGACCCCACTTCTTCGCGGCGCAATCTCCGCGCCATACCCCCCAGTTGAACCCTAGAGGACGCTGCTTCTATCAGGGGGCTGTCGTACCCGCCGCCTGTCCCGCCGCAGCCGCATCCGCCGCCTTCTTGCGCGCTTCGTACGCGCGTTCCTCGGCCTCTACGCTGATCTGCTCCTCGGCAGCCGTGGCGTCGATGGTCGAGAGACGCTTCTCGCGCTCCTTCTGGATCAGATCGCCGAACCGGACGTCGGTGCCGTTCTCCCGCTCGGCGCGGGCCTTGTTGATCATCTGCTGGGTGCAGCCGGTAAAGCCGCCCGCGCCCACGGGGGAGCAGCTGTTGGTGCCAAAGCGGCCGACCGTCTCGTACGCCAGCACCTTG
>NZ_CAXYKL010000228.1:0-15825 GCF_964277725.1 uncultured Novosphingobium sp.
ATGTGATCAGTTCGTCGCGCCTTGCGCCATCGCGCCAGAGCAGGGAAAGTCGAGACCGGAATATAACAGGAGAGATGCAAATGGCCGATACCGAATTGACGCCGGAGCTGATCGCGTTCGTGCGTGAGCAGAAGGACCGGCATGAAATCTATCAGGCGCTGCTGCGCTACACACGCGGGATCGATCGTTTCGACAAGGCGCTGATGGCGTCGGCCTATCATCCCGACGCGGTCGACGAGCATGGCGTCGCGGAGGGCGATCCCGACCAGTTCACCGACTGGGCGATCGGCTGGCATGGAGAATTCCAGCACCAGCACCAGCATATCATCACCAACCACACGGTCGAGATCGACGGAGATGTGGCTCACGGCGAAACGTATTACGTCTTCTGGGGCGAAAACCGAGAAGGCCCGCCGACTTTGGCTTTCGGCCGCTACGTGGATCGTTTCGAAAAGCGCGATGGGCACTGGGCGATCGCGCACCGGGTGTGCGTCAACCAGATTTCCGGCTCGTTCAACCCCGTTGACGTGCCTGCGGAGTATCTCTCGCAAATGCGGGCCACCGGTCCGAACACCCGCGACCGCAACGATATCTCACACGATCGCCCACTCACCCGCAGCCGTGGATACGCTCCAGCAAGCTGAAGCGCATCCGGGTTGACCGGCCGCTGGGAAGCTTCAGGCCAGCGATACCAGCTTGGTATCGAGATAGGCCTGGAGCCCCTCCATGCCGCCTTCCGAACCATGACCGCTTTCGCCGACGCCGCCGAACGGAGTCTCGGGAGTGGAGATCGCGAGCGTGTTGAGACCCACCATACCGGTGCGGATGCGATGCATCGCCGTCTGCGCGGTGTCGAGGCTGGTGGTGAACGCGTAACCGGCAAGCCCGGCGGCGACGGAGTTCGCCTTCTCAATCGCTTCGTCCACGGTGGAGAACGGCGCGATCGGCATGATCGGGCCGAAGCATTCCTCGCTGAAGAGAAGGGCGTCGCCGTCCAGCCCGGTGACCACGGTTGGCTGGAAAAAGTTACCCGCATTGCCCGTACGCTTGCCACCGGCGCGTATGGTTCCGCCCCGATCTTCGGCATCGGCGATGAAGCGCTCCATCGCCTCCACCCGGCGGCCGTTCGCCAGGGGACCCATCACGCTGTCTGCGGCAAGGCCAGAGCCGACCGAAATACCGGCGGCATGTGCGGCTAGATCCTGGGTGAACCGGTCGATCAGGCTTTCATGCACGAAAAACCGGGCAGGGCTGACGCAGACCTGGCCGGCGTTGCGGAACTTACCGGCTGCCAGCGTCTTGATCGTGCGATCGTAGTCCGCGTCTGAAAACACGATTACCGGACCATTACCGCCCAATTCCATCGTGGTGCGCTTGGGCCCTTCGGCCGCCAGCTTCATCAAGTGGCGACCCACCTGTGTCGATCCGGTAAAGCTGACTTTGCGAATGGCGGGGGCCAGGATAAGCTGCTCGGACACTTCCGACGGCACGCCGAACACCAGTTGCGCGCAGCCGGCGGGTAAACCCGCTTCATGCAGGGCGCGCACGATTTCGACCGAGGAGCCCGGCGTCTCCTCCGACGCCTTGAGAATTACAGGGCACCCGGCGGCGAGACCGGCCGCAAGCTTGCGGGCAGGGGTCAGCGCCGGGAAATTCCAGGGCGTAAAGACCGCGGCAGGGCCGACAGGTTCCGACAAGACCAAGTGGTCGAGACCGGGCATGCGCGAGGGCACGATCCGGCCATAGACCCGGCGGCCTTCCTCGGCGCACCATTCGAGGATTTCACACGCGTGAACCCACTCGCCCCGCGATTCCGCCAGGGGCTTGCCCTGTTCCAGCGTCATCACGCGGCACAAGTGATCCATCCGATCGCGCAGCAGGCCGGCGGCCCGGCGCATGATATCGCTGCGCTCCAACGCGGATTTCGCGCGCCAGGCGGAAAAAGCCCGCTCGGCTGCGAACACGGCCTCGTCCAGTTCGCCGGAAGTCGCGTGCGGAAGTTCGGCCAGTACCTCATCCGTCGCCGGATCGAAAACCGGCTCGGACTTGCGGCCCGCACCTGACGTGATGAAGCGGCCATCGATGTAAAGGCCCAGCGTGGTGTATTCGGTCATCGATTGTCCTCGCGGATCATGTCGGCCGCCTTTTCGCCGATGGCGATCACGGCAGCGTTGGTATTGCCTGACGGTACTGCGGGCATGATCGAGGCATCGGCAACGCGCAAGCCCTCGATCCCCATGACGCGCAGCGATGCATCCACTACCTTGCCCATCGCGGCCGAGCAGCTGGCGTGATAGATCGAGCCGCCGGTTTCCCGGGCGTAGGCCAAAAGCTGTTCGTCGCTGGCCATGTCAGAGCCGGGTATGTGTTCTTCCTTCACGAACGGAGCGATCGCGGATTGCGCCATGATCTTTCGCACGATGCGCATACCAGCGACGACTTCGGCTTCATCGCGCTCGGTGGTCAGGAAATTCGCCAGGATCGCGGGGGAGACGGTCGCGTCGGGGCTGACGGCGTGGACGTGGCCCCGGCTTTCAGGTCGAAGCGGGCAGGAGGACACGGTGAATCCGGAAAAGGCGTGCAATTTGTCGCCCATCTTCGTCGTGCTGAAGGTGATAAACAGGCACTGGATATCCGGCCTTTCGTCCCGCGCGATGTCCGAGCGCAGGAAGCCGCCCGCATATCCCGCCGAAACCGTGAGCGGTCCCTTGCGGCTGATCGCGTAGCGCAGCCCCACTCCCAAGGTGCGGAAGGGCGAGAGCATGTCATCGTTGAAAGTGATCGGCCGCGCCGCCTTATAGACGGTGCGAACCTGGAGATGGTCCTGGAAGTTTTCCCCCACCTCGGGGTTGTGGTGGATCGTCTCTATGCCCAGTCCGCGCAGACGTTCACCATCGCCGATGCCGGACAATTCCAGGATTTGCGGGCTGCCGATGGCTCCGGCTGACAGGATGACTTCGCGCCGGGCGGTGGCGCGCTGGCTCGTGCCGCTTTCGTCCGTCCACTCGACGCCGGTGGCGCGTTTGCCCTCCAGAAGGATGCGCCGAACCATCGCGCCGGTAGTGACCTGAAGATTCCGGCGGTTGCGAGCGGGCTTTAGATACGCCACGGCCGCACTGCACCGACGGCCCCGCCTCATCGTGGACTGGTAATATCCCACGCCTTCCTGCGTCGCGCCGTTGAAATCATCGTTGCGCGCATAGCCCGCTTCCACGCCCGCCTCGATGAAGGCGTCGCAAAGCGGATGTGGCTCGCTGGGGTCGGAGACGGCGAGCGGGCCATCCGCACCGTGCCAGGGATCGGCGCCACGTTGCTGCCCTTCGGCGCGCCGGAAATAGGGCAGCAGATCGTCATAGCCCCAGCCCCGATTGCCCAGCCGCGACCAGGCATCGAAATCCTCACGCTGTCCGCGCACATACAGCAGGCCATTGATCGAGGAGGAACCGCCCAGCACGCGGCCACGCGGCTGGTTCACCCGGCGGCCGTTCATGCCCGGCTCCGGCTCGGACTGGAACCGCCAGTTCAATCGCTCATGATTGAACAGTTTGCCGTAGCCCAGCGGCACGTGAATCCAGGGATTGGTATCGCGCGGTCCAGCCTCGATCAGCAGGACGCGGATCGAGGGATCCTCGCTCAAGCGGGCGGCGAGGACGCAGCCCGCGCTGCCGCCGCCGATGATAATGTAGTCAGCTTCTGTCACAGCTTGGCCGCCACGACATCGGCGATAGCCATGCTGGCGGTCAGGCCTGGAGACTCGATCCCGTACAAGTTAACCAGACCCGGGCAGCCGTGATCTTCAGGGCCGGAAATGATGAAGTCACCTGCCGGCTCACCCGGCCCGCTTACCTTGGGGCGGATGCCGGCATAGCCTGGCTGCAACCTGGTCTCGTCAAGCCCGGGCCAGATCCGCTTGGCGGCAGCGGCGAAGCGTGGGAGCCGGGCGGGATCGACGGTGTAGTCGATTGTATCGATCCATTCCACGTCTGGGCCGAAGCGCGCTTGCCCACCCAGGTCGAGCGTCAAGTGGGTGCCAAGGCCGCCCGCCTCGGGCACCGGATAGATCAGGTGCGAGAATGGTACCTTGCCGGAATACGTGAAATATACTCCTCGGGCGAGATGGAGCGGCGGCACATGCGTCGCCGGCAAGGCCTCGATCCGTGCCGCGAGCGCCTGCGCGCCCAGGCCCGCAGCATTGATGAGGATCGGGCTGGCCACCGCGGCTTCGCCATCGTCGAGATGGACATGCCACAGGCCATTAACATGCGTTACGCGGGTGATCTCGCTGCCGGGTACCAGCATCGCGCCATGGCTCTCCGCTTCACCGAGCAAGGCGAGCATGAAGGCGTGGCTGTCAACGATGCCGGTCGAAGGGGAAAACAAGGCCCCGGCGCAATCCAGCTCTGGCTCCATGGCCCGCGCGTCGGCGCGATCAAGCGGCCTGAGATCATCGACGCCGGCCTGCCGCGCATGCGCTAGGATCGCATCCAGCTCATCCAGTTGAGTGTCGCTATGGGCGAAGATCAGCTTGCCAAGCTGCTGATGAGGTACACCGCGTGCTTGGCAGAACGCGTAGAGCTGGTGTTTCCCTTCGACGCACAGCCGTGCCTTCAACGACCCCTCCGGATAATAGATACCCGCATGGATCACTTCGCTGTTGCGGCTGGACGTCCACGATCCGAAATGCGGCTCGCCTTCCAGGATCAAGGGCGGCTTACCGGCTAGCGCCAGCGCCCGCCCGATCGCCAGCCCGACCACGCCCGCGCCAACGACGATGGCGTCGACCTGATCGGTCATGCAGCACTTCCGGTGCGCAGGAGGGAATGGCGGGCAGTGAGGGAGAGCTGCGCGCATAAGGTGCGTTCGCCGTGGTGTTCGGCAAAGATGTCGGTCGCCGCGAAGCTGATCGACTTGCCCTTGCGGATCATCCGGCCCACGCCGATCAGACGATCACCCCGCGCGGCGGCGACAAAGCGGATCGATTGCTCCAGAACCACGGTGTCATGCTCACTTCCTGCCGCCGTCGCAGCGCTCCAGCTGCCGGCGATTTCACCCATGGCGGTGGTGACGGTGCCTTGGAAAAAACCCGGCGCATGCTGGAATTCCACCCGATGCGCCAAGGCGAGGGTGATGGCACCAGGCTCTGCCCGCAAGACCTCGAACCCGAAGAAGCGGGCGTAGGGTTTCTCAAGCAACGCCGCGATCTGCGCTGCCACGTCGCTTGAGCCAGTCGAGGGCATCAGGCCCCCGTGTAGGCAGGCTTGCGCTTCTCCTTGAAGGCAGTGGTGCCTTCGCGGAAATCGTCAGTCCAGGTCATCAGAGCCTGCACGGCGAATTCGAACTCCAGGGCGTCTGCCAAGGTCTGGCCCGGTGCCGCGTCGAACTGGCGCTTGATTTGCGACAGCGCGATCGTGGGCGCGTTGGCAAAGGTGGCGGCCATCTCCTGCGCACGCGCCAGAACGCCGCCGGCAGGAACTGATTCAAGCGCAAAGCCGAGCGAAACCGCTTCGGTACCGCTAACGAAACGCCCGGAATAAGCGATTTCCTTGGCGCGCATTATGCCAACGTGACGCTCCAGCAGCCAGCCTGCCGCCCCGTCCATTGCCAGACCGATATGGCGGAAGGCGAACTGGAAGCGCGCGTTGTCGGCGCAGATGATGAAGTCCGATGCCAGCGCCAGTGCAAAGGCCACGCCGATGCATACGCCTTCGACAGCGGCGATCACCGGCTTGTTGGTGTGGGCTACGCTGCGGACCATGCGGTGCAAGGTGCGCGCCTTGATCGAGTTGCCGCGCACGCCGCCCTGACCCATCTCGCCCACGTCGGCCCCGGCCGCGAAATCGCCACCGGCCCCGGTCAGGACGATGACGCGAACATCATCATTGTCCTGCAGGCTTTCGAACACCTGTTGGAATTCGCCACGCATCGCCATGGTGATCGCGTTCTTGCGTTCCGGGCGATTGATCGTGACCGTGGCGACGCCACTATCGATTTGTACCTCGACCGACATGCAGGAACCCTTTCTCGTAAGCTATTGGATGCGGCCCCTAGCACGCCCCGATCTGGCGCGGCAGTGCGCATACAGTTATCGCCGCTGCGATGTACCGGCGTGATGGCCCGGTCTTATCGGTCAGGCTGCGGCTAGATGCGGCGTGGCAGATGTAAAACCACCCATCTTCGCCAGCCGCTTGATCTGTTCGTCGGTGCCGCCCAGCAGCATGCCGATCGCAGTCAGGCGGCGGAAGTAATGGCTCACCACGTGTTCCTCGCTGACACCGATGCCACCATGGAGCTGGACGGCGTATTGCGCGACGAACCGACCCGTCTTGCCGATGACCGCCTTGATCGCGGCCGTTCCGCGGGCGCGTTCTGCCGGATCGTTTTCATTCGCCAGCAACGCACCGTAGATCGCGGCGGACGTCGCCTGCTCCACTTCCACAAGCATCTCTGCCGCGCGATGTTGCAAAGCCTGGTTGGTGCCGATGGCCTTGCCGAACTGCACGCGGGTCTTCAGGTATTCCACCGTCACGTCCAGCGCCGCGCGCATCGCCCCCGCCGCTTCGGCGGCCAGGAATGCGATCCCCGCCTCTATGGCGCGGGTGACTGCGGACGCGGTAACGCGCGCCTCGTTGGAGACTTGCACGCCGTTGAGCGTAAGGTCCGCCGCGCCACCGCCGCCATGCAGGCTGAAGCCGCGGCGCGAGAGGCCGGGCGCGTCTGCCGGGACGATCCAGGCATCGTCATTTGAGGTTACGACGAACACATCGGCATGATCACCGCCCAGCACGAGTGAAGCGGCGCCGTCCAGGCGAACACTGTCGCCATTGGGCGTAGCGGTCACTTCTGCCCGATCGGCAAGGGCGGCGATCGTCTGCCCGCCCATGATGCCTTCCAGCTGCGCGGCTGCAATTTCGGGCACCGTCCCTTCGGCGATCGCGGTTCCTGCCAGGACGATTGAGGAGAGGTAGGGTTCGAGCAACAGCCCACGCCCGATCGCCTCGCCCACGATCATCGTTTCCACGCCACCCAGACCCAGACCGCCAAGGTGTTCTGAGAACGGCAGCATGGTCAGGCCAAGCTCAACCATCTCGCCCCAGACCGCGTCCGAAAACCCACGCGCACCGGCGGCATGGCCGTGGCGCTTGTCGAAAGGATAACGTTCGGTGACGAGACGCTCGATGCTGTCCTTCAGCATCCGCTGGTCGTCAGAAAGCTCCAGGTTCATTGTGTTCTTCCTGTCAGCCGAGGCCGAGGATCGTCTTGGCGACGATGGTCTTTTGCACTTCGCTCGACCCGCCATAGATCGAGGCGGCGCGCAGGATGGCGTAATTGGGCATGATCGTGCCCAGCCACTCCGTGTCTTCCTCACCGAAGGGATCCTCGTCGGTGCGGACCTCCAGGGCCTGCGGGCCCGCAGCTTCAAGAAGCAGTTCCGACGCAGCCTGCCGCAGTTCCACACCCTTGAGCTTCAGCACGGAAGAGCGGGGATCGGGCTCGTTCGATCCCCGTTGCGCGTCCAGGATGCGAAGCTGGGTGATTTCCAGGATCTTCAGTTCGGCTTCCAGTGCGGCGGCCTTGCGCAGCACCGCTTCGTCATCGCCTGCCAAGCGCTTCACGCGGCGGATGAGATGCTTGGTCATGCCGATACGGGCAATTCCGGTGCGTTCATTCGAGAGCAGGAACTTGGTGACGTCCCAACCCCGGTTCTCCCCCCCGACCAGGCAATCGGCCGGGACACGGACATCATCCAGGAACACCTCGTTGACCTCGTGCCGGCCATCGCTGGTGATGATGGGTCGAATGGTGACGCCGGGAAGCCGCAGGTCGATCAGCAGGAAGGAGATGCCCATCTGCTTTTTCGGGGCATCGGGATTGGTGCGCACCAGAGTGAACATCCAATCCGCGTGGTGGCCCATGCCCTGCCAGATCTTGTGTCCGTTGACGATAAAGTGATCGCCCTCGCGGCGCGCGGAGGTGCGCAGGGCGGCCAGATCGGAACCGGCGCCGGGCTCGGAAAAGCCTTGAGCCCACCAGATGTCGATGTTGGCGGTGGCCGCCAGGAAGCGATCCTTCTGCTCCGGCGTGCCGAACGCCGAAATCACGGGGCCGATCATCGAGACATTGAACGACACCGGCTCGGGCGCGGGGGCCTGATGCAATTCATCCAGGAAGATATAGCGCTCCACGACGGAGAAGCCGGGCCCGCCCGCCTCCTTCGACCACGAAGGCGTCGCCCAGCCACGCGCATTCAGCGTGCGCTGCCAAGCGACGATTTCTTCCTTCGTCGGAATACGCCCGTCCATCATCTTGCGATGGGTGACGGGGTCCAGGTTGTCGCGAATGAAAGAGCGAACGTCCTGACGAAACGCCTCTTCCTCCGCCGTGAAGCGCAGATCCATGAAGCTTACTTGCCCGTGAAGACCGGCTTACGCTTGCCAAAAGCAGCGACGCCTTCCTTGTAGTCTTCCGAAGCGTAGCAGATTTGGAACAGCTCTTCGCACCGATCGAGATCGCGCTTCGATTCGTCCTGCGCATAGGTCCACAGCGTGAACTTGATGTCTTCAGCCGTCAGCGGCGCGCCGATCGAGATGTTGCCGACGATCTTGTCGATCCAGGGCTGAAATTCCTCGTCGGGCAGAACGCGGCCGACCAGCCCCTTGTCGTACGCTTCCTTCGCATCGAAGCGCAGGCCGCCCAGCAGCATGTCCTTCGCCGGGCCGTAGCCGATGATGTCGACCATGCGACGCAGCGAGGAATAGCGATAGCCGATGCCGATGTTCAACGCGGGCTGACCGAATGAGGACTTGGCCGAGCAATAGCGCAGATCGCACACCAGCGCGACCGAGACGCCGCCACCGATGCAGTACCCGTCGATCGCGGCCACGGTGACCTTCTTGGAGGTATAGATTGCCTGCAACGCCTGCTCGCCGGTCTTGGCGTAATGCTCCTGAGCATCACCTTCGCCACGCTCCTCAGCATATTTGGAGACATCGGCACCAGCCACGAACGCCTTGTCGCCCGCGCCGGAGAAGACAACGACGCGAATTTCGTCATCCGCCTCGAACTGCTTCATGGCGTTGCCCATGCCTTCCCACATTTCGAGGCAGATTGCGTTCATCTTCTCAGGCTTGTTGAAGACGATGTGGCCGATCGCGCCGTCCTTGCGGGTGAGAATCTTGTCGCTCAAAGTAATGTTCCTCGATGAATAGGGTCGGTCGAAACCGCAGTAAGCCGTCTAGTCCGAAACTGAAGACTTGAGAATACAGCTTAATGCATCGCCACGGAGCGCAAGTCATGGCTCTCATGGGCGACACGCGGGCCAAGGTATTGGGAAATGTTTTGGCGAATGGTGCGCACCAGTTCGTCGCGGCGAGCGTCGATATCAGCGGTACGGCCAATCACGCCAACACCCAGCGGCTCTTCATCGATTCCCTGCGGCAACAGCAGAGCGATACCCGACCAACCAGCTGCGACTTTACCGGTTGCGAAACCCTGCCGATTGACCTGCTCCAGCGTAGCCTGCAGATCTTGATAGCGCACGTGCATTTCCGGATCGCAACCCGCGTTCAGGCGATGGACGATCTTGCGCACTTCCTCACCCCTGACGAGCGACAGCAGGATATGACCGAAGGGCGAATGCAGCAGGTCAGCATCTTCGCTTTGGGCGAGGGCGGCGGGGATCGGGCCGGCCGTGGTGTGAACGTGCTTCAGCGAAACACCCACCATCGATGTCAGCGACACGGCCAGACGGGTCTGCTGCTGCAGGTTGTCGACCATCGGCAACAGGCGGCCATCGCGGAACAAGTGCGGTTGGACCCAGGCGCCGAGCAGGGAGATGCGCGCAGTCGGCCGGAAGGCGCGTGCGCGGCGATCCCGGGCGAGATAACCCTGGCGCACAAGGCTGGCGAGCAGTTCAGACGTACTGGACTGGGGCACGTCAAGCGCGCGCGCCACTTCCATCACGGTGAGCGATTGCCGATCGGGGCCGAACATCTCGAAGATGCGAAGGACCCGGTCCGCCGACTTGATCTTCTTCTCTTTCACCGCCGTAGCCATGCTCCGTCTCCGTCAGTTTCTAGTTGTTATGACATTATGACGCATTTGAACGGTTCCGCAAGACTAGAATCGAAATTCCTGTTTCGAGATTTCGCTGGCGGGAGATGATGGCTTGACGCTGCGATCGGCTGTTATGCGCCGTGTCCTGATCTGGCGGCGATCGCGGTCGCCGATGAATCAGGCAGCCGTCTGGAAGATGCGGTCGAATGACGCGGACAGCATTTCTCGCAAGTTCACGCGGATGATCTCATTCTGGCCTTCGGCATCCGTCATGCGGACAAGGCTGAGAAGGTTGTCTAGGCTCATCGCCCACAACAATAGTTTTTCGCGCTGCCCGTCGGTAAGTATCAAGGCTGGGTCTGATTGAGCCCAGGTGTCAGACAGCACGATCCTGGATCGTTCCATGACCCAGTCCGACAAGTGGCGGTTGGCCAGGGCAGCCTCCCAAAATGCATGATATATCGGGTAATGCTGCAGCCAGAACGCGCTGTAGTCGTCAAACCACTGATCAAACCCGGCACGATCCTTGATGATTCCGGGAACGCGAGCATGAAAAGCCCTGATGGTTGGCGCGATCTCTTCCAGCAGGCTCAGCGCGATCGCCTCCTTGGACTTGAAGTATTTGTAGAGCGTCGTGTGAGTCGTCGCCGCGGCTGTCGCGATCTGGCGCACGGAGGTGGCGCGAAATCCGTCGCGCAAGAACAGGGCAAGGGCTGCATCGCGGATGCGATCGCGAGTCCCGGCGCCGCCCGCTGTTTGGGGCTCGGCATGCGGGGACAAAGGCGTTCGCGGCAGATCCATTCTGTGTTCTTCCCCTGGCCCCGGCAGAGGCTACTGATGCCGGTATGGTCCTAATCGAACGGGCGGGCAGCGGGAAGGCCGCCTGACTTGGAAAAGGTGGAGCGACCGCGGAATTATGGTTGCTCGTACGCCCGGACGGCGACGGCATGGCATCGCAAGGTCAATGGAAATCCGGTAGGGTTGACACTGATGCAACCCTTATGCAGGTTCTTGTCTGCTGACCGGTCTGATGCAGTGACGCAGTTCACCCCGGTCCGGCGAGAAAGAGCGCGAAATGGCGCCGCTACGGAGAGTGGAAAGATGCCCAACCAACTCGCGCTTATCGTGTCATGGTGATGGTGGCCTGAGCGGGCATCCCGACTGCCCGGCGTTTTACCATCATCTCAATCTAACGAACATCCGGCCACTGCCTTGCGATTGTGCGGCGAAAAGACCGGACTCATTCTCAGGCCCAGCTTTGGGCCAATGCCCTCGGAGGCCCAGAATGCTCAATCCGCTGCCCAAGTTCGAGGAACTGCCCCCCAAGCCAGAGGTGACCGCACAGATCCTGCGTCCGGATGCGTCGCTTGCTGAAATCGTTGCGGCGGCTTTCACTGGCTATGCCGATCGCACGGCATTCGTGCGGCGCAATACGCTCGGTGCGTTCGACAGCATGACCTACGGGGAAGCATGGACCGCGATCGGGGAGATCGCCTCGTCCTGGGTGGCGGCGGGCATGATGCCTGGCGACATGATCGGTATCCTAGGCTTCACCAGCCCCGAGTTCGTGCTGCTGGACATGGCGGCCGTGCAAGTCGGCTTGCCGGTCATCCCGCTGCCGATGAACCTGGCCCCGCCGCAACTGGCCGAAGTCTTGACTGAAGCCGCGCCGCGCTATGTCGCCTCATCAGTAAGCGAACTGCCGCTGGCGATCGAGGCGATCAAAGCATCGGACATCTCAACCACATTGGTGATCTTCGATATCGTCGACGATGAAACGGGTTCCGCACAGCTTGAGCAGACCACTCAGGCCTTGCCGGGCATGCCGGTTATCACGCTGGCCCAGCTTCGTGCGCAAGGGGAGGGCAGGACGCCGCCTGCGCCTTTCAGATCGACCGAGAGCGATCCGCTCAGCACGATCTATTACACGTCCGGAAGCACAGGCTCACCCAAGGGTGCGATGTACACCGAGCGACTGGTGAAACCCAGCTGGACGAACGACACGCCCGGGCTTCACGTGCTGCTGCATTACCAGCCGCTGAGCCATTCGTTCGGGCGCGCCTTCATCGCCACCGCAATATCCCGAGGCGGTCTATCCCACTTTGTTACCAAAAGCGACTTGTCCACCCTGCTGGAAGACATCGCTTTCGTGCGGCCGACGACGTTTCCGTTCGTGCCGCGGGTTTGCGAGCTGCTTTTCCAACGTTTCAAGGCAGAGCTTGAGCGGCGCATCGCCGCCGGGGAGGACCCTGAAAAGACCCGCGCCGCGCTGATCGTCGAGACGCGGGAGAAAGCGCTGGGCGGCAGGCTGGCGCGGGCAGTGACGGGATCGGCACCCACCAGCGCCGATCTGGACGCCTTCATGACGCAGGTCCTGGGTTTTCGCATGATGGACGGATACGGCGCTACGGAAGTGAGCGGCGTCACCTTCAATGGCACGGTCATGCGGCCACCCGTGATCGATTACAAGCTGATCGATGTTCCCGAACTGGGCTATTTCACCACTGACCGGCCCCATCCGCGCGGCGAACTGCTGGTAAAGTCCGAGCGGATGATCCCGGGTTATTTCAAGCGGCCCGAGTTGACGGCAGGGATGTGCGATGCCGACGGGTTCTACAAGACCGGTGACATCATGGCTGAAACCGGCCCCGACCAGCTGGTGTACCTCGATCGCCGCAACAACGTGCTGAAGCTTTCGCAAGGCGAATTCGTTGCGATCGCCAATCTGGAATCGGTCTTCACCAGCGGCCACCCCGCGATCCGCCAGGTATTTTTGTATGGCAACAGCAGCCGCGCCTTTCTGCTGGCCGTGGTCGTCCCAAACCGTGATTTCCTGACGGACCTGGAGCCGGGCGCAACAAAGGCGGCCTTGTTGACCGCGCTGCGGGAAGTCGCTGATGCGCAGCAGCTGAACTCTTACGAGATACCGCGCGACATCCTGGTGGAGGAAGAGCCGTTCAGCGCGGAAAATGGATTGCTGGCGGGCGTTGGCAAATACCTGCGGCCCAAGTTCAACGCGCGCTATGCCGAGCGGTTGGAGGCCTTGTATGACAGCATGGCCGAGCAGCAGGATTCCGAGCTTCGCGAACTGCGCCTGGAAGCGCGCAACTTGCCGACCCTCGAAGCCGTATGCCGCGCCGTGCGCGCTACGCTGGGCACGCAAAGCAGCGTCGTCACCGGGGAAGCCAGCTTCGATCGGCTGGGCGGGGACTCGCTTTCGGCGCTTTCGTTGTCGATGCTGCTGGACGAAGCGCTGGGCGTGGCCATCGATGTCGGCACGATCCTCCATCCGGCGGCGACGCTGGCTTCGCTGGCCGAGCAGATCGACGCGTTCAAGAGGGGCGATGGCGGCACCTTGCCCACCGCCCATGTCGTCCACCAAGGCAAGCTGGATGTGTTGCGGGCGTCAGACCTGAAGCTCGACCGCTTCATCGATCCCGAGACATTGGAGAAGGCGGCGAAGCTGGCGCCGGCGGCTCTGGGTGAACCTTCGGTCGTCCTCCTGACCGGCGCGAATGGCTACCTGGGTCGCATAATTTGCCTGGAATGGCTGGAACGTGCCGCTCGGACCGGAGCTAAAGTCGTCTGTGTGATCCGAGCCGGGGACAACGCCGCCGCGCATGCCCGTCTGCGCGAAAGCCTCGATAGCGGTGATGCGGAGCTGCTCGTTCGCTTCGATGAACTGGCCGAAGGCCATCTGGAGGTACTGGCAGGGGACCTGGCCGCGCCGCGCCTCGGGTTAAATGACACGACGTGGACCCGTCTGGCCGAGACCGTGGACGTGATCGTCCACCCGGCGGCCCTGGTCAATCACAAGCTGCCTTACGCGCAGTTGTTCGCGCCCAACGTCGCCGGAACCGCCGAGGTGATCAGGCTGGCCCTGACGACGCGCGCAAAACGCATCGCCTTCGTCTCGACGATCGCGGCAGCCGGGCGACGGGATGGCACCGCCATTCGCGAAGATGAACCCATCGTACAGGCCATCCCGGAATGGGTGTTGAGTGACGGCTATGCGGATGGTTACGCCAGCAGCAAGTGGGCGGGCGAAGTTCTGGTGGTGGAGGCGCACGAGCGTTTCGGCTTGCCGTGCACGATCCACCGCTCGGACATGATCCTGCCGCATACGCGCTATCAAGGGCAGATGAACGTGCCCGATATGTTCGTGCGCTGGCTGATCAGCATTGTCGAGACCGGCGTTGCCCCCGTATCGTTCTACCGCGCCGCCGAGGACTCGATAAGGCCGCATTACGACGGGATACCGGTGGACTACACGGCCAAGGCGGTGATCGAGCTTGCCGAGGCGAAACGTACCGGGTTCGCCACGTATCATTTGGTCAACGGACATGACGACGGTGTTTCGCTCGACACGTTCGTTGACTGGATCGCCGACAGCGGTCATCGGGTAGAGCGTATCGCCAGCCATGCCGAGTGGTTCGAGCGCTTCGAGACGAAGCTGCGCGCTCTGCCCGAGCAGCGCCGGCAAGCGACCGTGCTGCCGCTGCTGGAGGCGTTTTCCCGCCCGATGCCGGCCATACCCGGCGCCCATGTGCCGCACGACGAATTCGACGCCCAGATCGCTCGTCTTGCGGTCGGAGCAGGGGCGGTGCCGCACCTCGACAAGCGCTACATCACGAAAGCGATCCGCGATCTGGAGCACCTGGGCCTTGTCACGCCCGGCTGATATCGTGCCTTGCGCCCGGCACCGGCGTGAGGGGCGGCGGTTCGGTGCGGGAAGGCCTATGAAAAAGGTCAATGCCCTGGCGAAGTGAAACCCTTGCGCAGGTTTTGCCTTTCCTACACGGTAAATCTCGCGCTAGGCCCGCCCCGCCAAGGGAGGGCTATGACGTGACTGAATCGGCAACCGCGCGAAACGATATCGATTTCAATCCCGATACATTCGATGCCTTCCTGCGCGACACGATGCCGGGATACGCCGGACCGTTAGGTCTGGAGCGGATCGGCGGCGGCCAGTCCAACCCGACGTATTTCGTCGACGGTGCGGCGCAGCGCATGGTTTTGCGTAAACGGCCGCCCGGTGACCACGCGCGCGGCGCGCACGATGTCGGCCGGGAATATCGCATCCTCACCGCTCTGGATGCGACCCCCGTGCCGGTCCCCAAGCCGATCGTGTATCGGGAAGAGCCTGACGTCGTCGGTACGCCGTTTTACCTGATGGGCTGCGTGCCCGGTCGCGTCTTTGCGGACGCCTCGCTTCCCGAAGTGCCGCGCGATGACCGGCGCGCCTACTATCGAGAGTTCGCGCGCGTGCTCGCGGCGCTTCACGCCGTTGACGTGGACGCGGTGGGGCTGGGCGGTTTCAGGCGTCCGGAACGATATCTGGTTCGTCAGGTGAACACCTGGACGCGGGTGTGGGGAGGGCTTGCCGAAACCGATCCGGACGTGGCGCGTGTGGTCACCTGGCTGCGCGCCAACTTGCCTGAGGATGAGGAGAGCGCCATTGTCCACGGCGATTACAAGATCAACAACGTCATTTATGATCTTAAACAGCCTCAGATATCCGCCGTCATCGACTGGGAGCTGTGCACCGTTGGCGATCCGCTTCTTGACCTGGCGCATGCCTGGTCCTTCATGTGGGAAACCCGCCTTGAGGAATATGGCGGCATGATGGGGCAGGACCTAAAAGCGCTCGGATTGCCCGACGAAAACGAGTTTTTCGAAGACTACTACGCCGTCGCGCAAAGCAGCCGTCGCCTGACCCCGTTCCACATGGTGCTGGCGCACTTCCGCACGTCCGGCATTTTCCACGGTATC
>NZ_CAXYKL010000229.1:0-4088 GCF_964277725.1 uncultured Novosphingobium sp.
GCGAACATCAGGTTCTCGTCAATCGGGCCGCCATGTGCGATGTCCTGCAGGGTCTTCTGGATGCAGAAGCTGCGCGGATCGGCCAAGCGACCCGTGGTGTAATCGTCATGGTCCTTCCAGGACGAGAAACCGCAGTGTGACAGGCAGCCCATGCAATCTGCCTGATCCTTGCGGATCACGTCGCGCTCGATCGGATCGACGAACACGATCGTATCGTCCGGTGTACGCAAGCCATCGGTGTAGCCTGCGGCGGACCAGCTGCGGGCCCGTTCCAGGTCCTTGGGCGTGACCCAGAAGTTCTTGCCCTTCACACCCACGTCGAGCCGCACGGTATGTTCGCCCGCCTCGACCTTGGAATAGGGAATCTGACGCTCAGACCGCGCCTCAAGATTGCGCAGGAAGGGGTTGCGAACAGCCGAAGAATAGAAGCCGGTGGGAGAGAAACGGTGCAACAGCACGTCGCCCGGCTCCAGATCGCGCAAGGCGTCCTTCCACTGCTGCGGGATCGGGCTTTCATGCGTCAGCAGCGGGCGCGTGCCGTATTGGAACGCGATACCGCCCAGCTCCGGATTGTCGATCCAATTTTCCCAATCGCGCAGATACCACACGCCACCGGCCATGATGATCGGCACGTCGTCCGCGATGCCTTCAGCGCGCATCGTCTCGCGCAGGGCCTTGACGCGGGGATACGGATTTTCCGGCTTGGTCGGGTCTTCGGCGTTGGAGAGGCCGTTGTGGCCACCGGCCAGCCACGGGTCTTCATAGACCACCGCCGCCATCAGTTCGGGGACTTTGGAATAGGCCCGCTTCCACAGCGCCCTGAACGCGCGTGCCGAGCTGACGATCGGCAGGTAGTTCACGTTATATCGCGCGGCGATCTCTGACAGCTTGTAGGGCATGCCAGCACCGCAAGTGACGCCCGCGACCATGCCGCGCGTCTGATCCAGCACGCCTTCCAGCACTGGCTGTGCGCCGCCCATCTCCCAAAGCACGTTGATGTTGATCGCGCCGTTTCCACCCGCGATCTCGTGGGCCCGGTGAACTTGCTCCACCGCACCATCGATAGCGAAGCGGATCAGCTCTTCGTGCCGTTCCTTCCTGGTCAACGCATCATAGACCTGGGGCACGATCTTGCCTTCGGCGTCATAGCTGTCAGCATTGACCGCGCTGACCGTGCCGATACCGCCGGCCGCGGCCCAGGCGCCGCTGCTCATGTGGTTGGTGGCCGAAACGCCCTTGCCGCCCTCAACCAGCGGCCAGACTTCGCGGCCGCCGTACATGATCGGCTTGAGACCCTTGAAACCCATCTTTTCTTCGTCTTTCCTCAGGAAACTGGCGGCTTAACGGGGTGCGGCAGCGGCTTTATCGGCCAACCGGCATGGCCTGATCGCTTCGGGCGCAGGCGCAGCTCCCTTTGCCTCGAACCGAGCATAGTAGCCTTGCAACTTCGGCTTACGCACAAATTCCGCCAAGCGGAAGCCCACGGCTTCGAATTCGCAAAACAGCAGAGCCGGGGGGATTCCGTGGTGATCCGTATCACGATCGATATCGACGACGACCACGCTGCCGTTCGCCCGCAGCGAGGGACGCAAGCGCCACAGGAACGCGTAAGGCTCGGAAACTTCGTGATACATATGGATCAGCATGACGCGATCAAAGCTGTTGACCGGCAAGTGGGGATCATCCTCTGCCCCCTGCTTGATCGAGACATTGTCCAGTCGCTCACGCTCGATGCGCAGGCCCAGTTCCTCCAGGGCATCACGATCGATATCCTGCGCCAACACACGGCCTTCCGGCCCGACGCGCTGGGCGAGGCGGACGGTGTAATATCCCTCACCCGCACCGATGTCCGCCACCGACATGCCCTTGGCGATGCCGGCCTGGTCCATCACCGTGCTGGCTTCCTTCACGCTGTCGCGCTCGGTTTCGGAGGAGAAGCCGTTCGCCCCCAGGTTCGACACGGGACGATCCGCCTTGGGGAAAGCGCGCGAAGTCGGCAGGCGGCCGTCCTCGACCTTCTTCTCGCAAGAAGAGAGACTGGCGATCGCAAGCACGGCGAACAGGGCGCGGCGAAGCACGGGCATGCGGCTCCTTAGCGGCTCACCGTCAGCTTGGCAAAGCCGTGGATACCATCGCTGTCCCGGGCCGACCCAGGGACGACACGATCAATCCACGTCCTCGACTTCTACCTTCTCGCCGGTAACGCGCTGCGACAAGGCTGCGGCCATGAAAGCGTCCAACTCGCCGTCCAGCACATCGCCTGGGGCGGTGGAGACAAGCCCGGTGCGCAGGTCCTTCACCTGCTGATAGGGCTGCAGAACATAGGAGCGAATCTGGTGGCCCCAGCCGATGTCGCTCTTGCTGGCATGCTCGGCGCTGGCGGCTTCCTCGCGCTTTTGCATCTCTGCCTCGAACATGCGCGCCTTGAGCATGCCCATCGCGATCTCACGGTTCTTGTGTTGCGACCGATCGATCTGGCTGGCGACGACGATGCCGGAAGGCTGGTGCGTGATGCGCACTGCCGAGTCGGTGGTGTTGACGTGCTGACCACCGGCACCAGATGCACGGTAGGTATCGATCTTCAGGTCCGCCGGATTGATCTCGATCTCAAACGTATCGTCGATCACGGGATAGACCCACACGCTGGAGAAGCTGGTGTGCCGCCGCGCCGAGCTGTCATAGGGGCTGATGCGCACAAGGCGGTGCACCCCGCTTTCGGTCTTGGCGTAGCCATAGGCGTTGTCGCCCTTGATCAGCAGCGTGGCGCTCTTGATTCCGGCCGCTTCGCCCGCGTGATAGTCGACCAATTCGACCTTGTAGCCCTTGCGCTCGGCCCAGCGGGTGTACATCCGCTGCAGCATCTCGGCCCAGTCCTGGCTCTCGGTGCCGCCGGCTCCGGCGTGGACTTCAAGGTAAGTGTCGTTGCCGTCCGCCTCGCCTGCCAGCAGCGCATGCACCTTGTCGCGGTCGGCGCGCTCGGCCAAAGCCTTGAGCGTGGCATGCCCCTCGTCGATGGTGGCGGCATCGTCCTCCATCTCGCCCAGCTCGATGAACTCGATTGCGTCCGCCATCTCGGCCTCGATCTGGCTCACCGCGCCGATCGACGCCTCCAGCCGACGGCGCTCTTTCATGACCGCCTCGGCTTCCTTGGGCTTGTCCCAGAGGGTGGGATCCTCGACGCGCGCGTTCAACTCGTCCAGGCGACGGACAGCGCGGTCCCAATCCAGGAACTTGCGGACGAGCGCCATGGCCTTCTGGATACGCTCGATATGGGCCTGCCCTTCGGCACGCATGACGGGAAAACTCCGGAACAAATGGGGTCGCCCCGCTTAGCGCAAGGGACGCGATTGTAAAGCTTGAGGGTTCCTGCCCTCGCCCTGGGCCTGACGGGCGCGAGGTGAGTTTCAGCGCTTCTTCAGGGCCTTCACCGCCGCCAGGGTCTGGCTGACATGCTGCCGATAATCCATATCCGAATGGACATAGGCGATCCGTCCGTCCTGACTGATCACATAGCTGGTGCGATTGGTCATCGCCGCCGGGCCACCCGCCAGCTTCAGCGCGACGTCGTACGACTTGATGATCTGGGGATTAGCGACACCGACCGTGAACTTATCCCGGCATGCTTCGGTCGAAAACTTGCGCAGCGTGGGCAGGTCATCTGCAGAAAGGCCGATCACGGTCGCCCCGTACTTCGCGAATTCGGGTGTAGCCTCGGCAAAGGCATGGGCTTCCAGCGTGCATCCCTGGGTGAAAGCCTTGGGATAGAAATACAGGACCACCGGGCCTTTGCGCAGCGCCCCGCGCAGATCGAGCGGCACTTCCTTGCCCGCCAGCGCGCCCTGGGTGGCGAAGCTTGGCGCCTTCACACCCACCGGCAGATTGGCGAGGGCCACGCCGGGAAGGGCAAGAGCGAGGGAGGCAATAGCGGCGGTCAGAAGCTTTTTCATATGCATAGTCTGGACCGGCAGGCGGCCCCTGTCCATATGCCGCGATCAGTCGATATAGCCCAACACGGTGCCCACCTCGTAGCTGGCATCGCTCGAGGCGTTGATCTTCAGCACGCCCGAAGCAGGGGCGGCGATCGTATT
>NZ_CAXYKL010000230.1:0-9141 GCF_964277725.1 uncultured Novosphingobium sp.
CAGTTCCAGTTCTATGAGGCGGCGTGCAAGCAATCCGGCTGGAAGGGGCCGCTGCATCGCTGCAGCTTCTATGGCAACAAGAAGGTGGGCGAAAAGATGAACGCCATGCTGGAGATGGGCGCGTCCAGGCCCTGGCCCGATGCGTTGCAAGCCTTCACCGGCAGCCGCGAAATGAGCGGCAAGCCCATGCTGCGCTACTTCGCACCGCTGACGGCCTGGCTGCAAAAGCAGAACAAGGGCAAGACCTGCGGCTGGTGATGTGATGGGAGTGAGGGGCGTGGTGATGCGTCTCTCACTCAAATCTCAGTTACCTTCCCCCCTCCGTTCGTGTCGAGCGAAGCCGAGACACGGCAGCGCCAGGCCAGCGTGTATCGACTTCGCTCTACACGAACGGTTTAGAGCAATCGGTGCGTGCCCCCTCAAAACGTCGCCGTGGCCGCGACCGCCAGGTACTTTGCATCCTTGTCCCTGGCACCGGGCGCGGTCTTCAGAAAGCGTCCGCGTGCCAGCCAGAGTGCATCGATCTCACCGCGCAGAAAGCCGGGGACCAGCCAGTATCGCACGCGGCCTTCCAGTTGTTGACCGGCAAAGCGCCCGCTGCGGCCACTGGGATCGCGCACCCCGGTGCCGGAAAACGCGTCGAAGCGGTCCGCCAGCCATAGCCCGCGATAGGCGGCGAACATGTCCAGCCGCTTGCCCGGTGCGGCCTCCACCCGGATACCGGGCGTCATGATGTTGCTGCGGAGCAGGCCGTTGAAGATGCCTGCCGGAGCCAGATCGGCGCGGCGCATGCCGAACAGCGTGTCGAACCGGCCATAGCGCCCACCGCGACCATCACCGCTGGCGTAGTCGAATTCGGCGGAGAGGCGCAGTTTCGCAGCGCCGGGGAAGCTGTATCCCGCATCGGCATGGACGAACCACGCGCTCACCGCCTGCCGCGCCGCCGATGGAGCCAGGCTCGCCCGAATCGAACCGGTCTGGTAGATGCCCTCAAGCTCGAAGTCCCAGAGGGCGGGCTTGGGATCACGGATCAGCCGCGCTCCGACCGTGGTCAGATCGCGGTTGCGTGTGGGTAGCGCCAGGCTGTCACGCTCTTGCAGCCGAAAGAAACCAAGCTCCGCCGTCGCCCCCGCCAGTGTTCGTGGATGTGCAATCAGGCCGCCCCACAGCCGCAGGTCCAGGCTCTCCCGGTCCATCTGCACTTTCCCGCGCCGAAGTGCCGGAGCGTCGTCCGGCAGGCGGTACTGCGGCAGGGTATAGATGAAGGTGCCCGTCGTCCCATCGGCCAGCGTCATGTCGGCGCGAACGCCGGTGTAGCTGTTGGTGGTGTTGCGATAGTCATCGGCGGCGACCAGGCGGCGAGAGCCCAGGTTCAGCATCATCCGCCCCACCATCACTTGCGCCTTGGTGCCCCGGCCCAGCGCCTGGCCCAGGTCCGCGCCGACATACGCCTGCACCAGTTCCAGCGCGTTCACTTCGCTGGTCGTTACCGGGCTGCCCGGTCTGTCGAGAGTGATGCGGCTGTCATAGACTTCCGCGCCGATCCGGATGCCATGCGCGTGATACTCGGCCGCGAGGGTTGTGCGCAGCGCCATTTCCTCGTCATCGGATCGGTAGATCGGTCTCGGTGCGCCTGCGATCGTCTCGTACCGCAAACGCACGCTGCCTGAGAGGGTGAAATCATCGGGCGCGCCGATGGCGGCTTGCAACGTGGGGGCCTTGGCGCAAACGCCCGCCGGCAGCAATGCGGCGATCAGCGCGCCGGTAGACAAGGGGAAACGGCGCATCGGGACAAGCTCCATCGACCGGCACCGCCGGCGGAAGAAGCAACGCTTGAGCGCGCGCTGCGCTTGTCCGGGAGGTTGCATCGCCCCGGTGCGCGCGCCGCTAGCATTGTTACGAAGCGTTGCCAACCGGCCCGATGGCCCTGGAAGGCACCTGCTGCAAAGTGCTGCCGGGGGAACATGGGTTACGCCGAAGCGTCTGCTCCTGCATACTATGGGGTCGACGCTGATATGATTGCTTCCGACGTTTTCCAGAAGATCGATCTGGAGCTTCATCCCGATCCCGCCCGCACGGTGATCCGGCCATTCAGTTTCGAATATCCCAAGGCGTTCGCCGATGGCAGGCCCACGCGGCAGCAGGCGGTGCTGGAACGGCTGCGCGGCCTGGACCCGGAGGTGCGGCAGCACATGCTGGATCATATCGCCGGCCCGATGCACCAGCGCCATCGCAATGCCGATGCGGTGTTCCTGCGCCAAGTCGACGCGCTTGCCGATCAGATGCCGGAAATCTGCGACTTGAGCCATGAGGACAAGCTGATCGCGGGCGCTTATTTCAGCCAGGAATACGCCTTCGAATCCGCCGCGCTGTTCAATCCCAGTATCGTGCGCATTCCCGGCGAGCAGGGCCTCAGCGACGACGGCCAGTTGCGCTTCATCCTGTCCCTGCGAGGCATCGGGGAGGGGCATATTTCGTCCGTCACCTTCCGCGCCGGAACATGGGACGGCGGCACCAGGATCACGATCGATCCGGTCAGCCCGAACTGCGTCCCGCCGCGCGTGGAGAACGACAGCGAGGGCGGCTGGGTGCGGCTGATCTGCGAGGACAGCCAGGATATCTCTGAAACCGTCGTCTTCCCCATCCTGCCCAGCCAGCGCCAGGGTGTGGAAGACTTGCGCATGGTGCCGTTCCGCGATGCCGAGGGTGTGGAGACGGTGATCGGCACGTACACCGCGTTCGATGGCAAGTCGGTCCGCCAGGAACTGCTGCGCGGGATAGACTTGCGCCGCTTCGACATGCGCCCGCTGACCGGTGCCATGACGGGCTACAAGGGCATGGCGCTGTTCCCGCGCCAGATCGACGGACAATTCGTGATGCTCGGCCGCCAGGACAGCGAGAGCATCTGGCTGCTGCGCTCGGACGATCTTTACACCTGGGAAGAGGGCCAGCCGATCATGGCGCCCAAGTACCCGTGGGAATTCGTGCAGATCGGTAATTGCGGATCACCCATCGAAATCGACGAAGGTTGGCTGGTGTTCACCCACGGTGTCGGCCTGGTGCGCGGCTATGCGATCGGCGCATGCCTGCTGGACAAGCACGACCCCTCCCGCGTCCTTGCCCGCACCCGCTCCCCGCTGATCTACCCCAGCGCCGAACATCGCGGCGGCTATGTGCCCAACGTTACCTACAGCTGCGGGGCGCTGGTGGAAGGCCGCCGCATACTGCTGCCATACGCCGTCGCCGACGAATACACCGCCTTCGCCACCGCCTGCGTGGATGACGTATTGGCGGTGATGGAGGAGGCGTAAAGGGGGGCGGTCGGGCGTTCCCTATTCCTGTAGAGAATTCTTGTCAGACACATTGTTAGCCGGAATACTATCCCACTCACCGGGGGGTAGAATCTTGAAGCTGATCTTGAAATATGCGGTGACGGCTATGTCTGTCGCGTCAGTCCTAGGCGGTGCGCGGGCAGCTGAAGCGCCGCCGCTCGATGCTTATGGGGAATTGTCTCAGTTCGAGGACGCGGCCATCTCGCCCGATGGTTCGCTGACGGCTGCGGTTGTGCGGATCAAAGGCGAGCGTCGGATCGTCGCCATCGATGGTCAGGACAAGCCCTTCGTCAATATCTCGGCCGGACCGGGCAAGGTGCGCAGCATTCAATGGGCGGATGATAAGACGGTTCTGCTGACGACCACGTCGACAGTGCCGGTATTTGGCTTCACCGCTGACAAGTACGAACTGACCGGCACTATCATTCTGGCGATGAAGCCGGGCGGTGTTTCCGGCTCCGTCTTTGCCAACACAGATTCGGTGGCGCGCACTACGCGCGGGCAATATGGTATCCGATCGATCGACGGCCGCACTGTGGGCTTTTTCGGCGGGATCGCCCTGCAGATGGGCGGTTCGGGGCGGTACATGGAGCATGGCCGCACGACCCTCTATGGCGTTGATCTGTCCACCAATAGGGCACGGGCCGTCGCTCCGCCCCCCGGAGAGGATCACTTCCGCGACTGGTTGATCGATACCTCGGGCAAGGTAGGCGCGATGCTCGATGTATCCGAAATTGACGGAGGTTGGCGGATTACGGGCACGAAGTCCAAGGAACTGGCGCGCGGCACCATGCCAACGGGTGATATCAGCCTGATCTCGTTCGGGCATGACGGCAGCAGTGTGATTTATCAGACCGCAGACGACCAGCACGGCCAGCGTTGGTTCGAAGTGCCCATAATGGGCGGGGATGCAAAGGAGATCGTTCCCGGTATCGCGATCGATCGGGTGTTCGTCGACAAGGTCACCGGACGTCTGCAGGGTTACCGGACGGACGGCGACACTCCGGTCACGGTGATGAGTGACCCGGCCCAGCAGCAGGCGCTGACGGCGATTTTCCGCGCGTTCAAGGGGCTCAACACCCAACTGATGGATTACACGCCGAACTTCTCCAAGGTTCTGGTGCGGACATCAGGGAATGGCGATAGCGGCACATGGTACCGAGTGGACGTGGCCGGTAAGCACGCCGAGCCTATCGGTTACGAGCGTCTTCGGATTGCACCGGAGCAGGTCGGCCCGATTTCGCTCGTCCTCTATGAGGCGCAGGATGGGTTGGCGTTGAACGGTGTACTGACTTTGCCACCTGGAATACCGGCCAAGAACCTGCCCGTCATCATGCTGCCCCACGGTGGGCCGGCGGCGCACGATACGGTGCAGTTCGACTGGATCGCGCAGGCATTTGCCTCTCGCGGCTACGCGGTGTTTCAGCCTAATTTCCGCGGCTCGACCGGCGGTTCCTATAGCTTGCGTCGCGCTGGCGATGGCGAGTGGGGCCGCAAGATGCAGACCGATATCTCCGATGGGCTTTCCGCGCTGGCGGCAAAAGGCATCGTCGATCCCAAGCGGGCCTGTATCGTCGGTGCCAGCTATGGCGGCTATGCGGCGCTGGCCGGTGTCACGCTGCAACACGGGATATACCGATGCGCCGTGGCCGTGGCCGGGATTTCCGATCTCGGTTTAATGTACAACACGGATACTCGTGAGAGTGGCGGCTCCAAGATGCTGAGCCGCGCCCTGAAGCGGCAACTGGGTGAACCGAAGGGCTTTTCGGCGGTATCACCCCGCAAGTTTGCGGCCGGAGCGGATGGCCCGATCATGTTGATCCACGGCAAGGATGATACCGTGGTGGACTACGGCCAAAGCCGGGTGATGGCCGATGCCTTGAAGGACAACGGCAAGCCGTTCGAGCTCATCACCCTTCAGGGTGAGGACCACTGGCTTTCGAAGGAGGAAACCCGCAAGCGCATGCTTACCGAGAGCATGCGCTTCGTTCAAAAATACAATCCACCGAACTGAGTTTCGCTGGCGGGGCCCGAGCAGCGATCCCGGGGAGATACGCCCCGGGGGACACGGTTATCCTCCGAACGGCACCGTCAGCAGGTAGAAGATCGCGCCCACGGCGGCGGAGGCGGGGATGGTGATGATCCAGGCCATGACCACGCTTTGCGCCACGCCCCAGCGGACGGCGGAGGTGCGGCGTGCGACGCCCGAGCCGATGATGCAGCCGGTGATCGTATGGGTGGTCGAGACCGGGATGCCCAGCAGCGATGCGGTGAACACCACGATCGAGCCGGACATCGAGGCGCAGAAGCCCTGGTGCTGGCTGAGCTTGGTGATGCGGCTGCCCATCGTCTCGATGATCTTCCAGCCGCCGGTCATGGTGCCCAGCGCGATGGCGACGTAGCAGCAGATCGCCACCCAATGCGGCACCTCGAACTTGCCGCTGTAATAGCCGGTGGAATAGAGCAGCACGGTGATGATGCCCATCGTCTTTTGCGCGTCGTTCAAGCCGTGGCTCAGCGAATAGGCGGCAGATGACACCAGGTGCAGCACGCGGAAGGACTTGTCCGCCACGCGGTTGGTGGAGCGGGCGAAAAGCCAGCTTGTCAGCAGCATCAGGGCCATTGCGATCATCATGCCCAGCAGCGGCGAGAGGACGATGGCGATCAGCGTCTTGTTGAGGCCGGACCATTGCACGCCGGTCAACCCGGCATGGGCGACGCCCGCGCCGATCAGTCCGCCGACCAGCGCGTGGCTGCTGGACGAGGGGATGCCCTTCAGCCAGGTGACGACGTTCCAGAACATGGCGCCGATCAGCGCGCCGAAGATCACCGATGGCGTGATCAGGTCCTTGGCGATCAGCCCCCCGCCGATAGTCTCGGCCACTTTGTGCAAGGCGGGGAACATCAGCGTCAGGAAATAGGCGGCGAAGTTGAAGAAGGCGGCGAACAGCACCGCCGCGACCGGGCCGAGCAGACGGGTGGCGACGACGGTGGCGATCGAGTTGGCGGCATCGTGCAGGCCGTTCAGATAATCGAACGCAAGCGCGACGACGATCAGGCCGACCAGCAGCGGCAGGGCAAGTTCATGCATGGCGGCAGCCCTCAGGCGTGATCGATGACGACGCCGTCGATCTCGTTGGCGACATCCTCCAGCGCGTCGGTGATCCGCTCCAACTGGTTGAAGATCTCGCGGCGGACGATGAAGCCCATCGGGTTGGTTTCGCCAAAAGCCTGGTAGGCGCGCTTGACGCCAGACGCGTGGATATCGTCGGCGTGGCCTTCCATGCGGACCAGCCGCTCGGTCAGTTCGTGCAGGCGCTTGCCGTTCTTGCCGACATCACGCAGCAGCGGCACAGCTTCTGCCAGCACACGGCTGCTGTCGACGATGAGGGCGACCATGTCGCGCATTTCCTGGTCGAAATCGCTGAAATCATACAAGTCGATGGCCGAAGCCGCGCCGTTCATCCGATCGATGGCATCGTCTATCGAACTGACCAGCCGGGTGATGGCGCTGCGATCGAACGGGGTCAGGAAGGTGCGGCGCACCAGGCTCAGCACTTCGCGGATGATCTCGTCCGCGTCGTGTTCGCGTTCCTTGATCTCGCGGATGTGATCCTGCCGCCCGCGTCCATCTGAGAACAGACGGGCAAGGGCATCGGCACCGGCGACGACCGTGGCCACGTGCGCCTCGAACAGGTCGAAGAAGTTGGCCTTTTGCGGCAGCAGCTTCTGAAACCAACCAAACATGCGGCTTATCCCTGTTTTTTGGGCAACGGTGCCCAGCATCGTGGTGCGCGCCGTAGCGGCGCGAAATTCGGTAGTGTCGAACGATCGGATCAGATCGCCCAGATCCGCTTCGTCCACATTGTTCGCCGCTTCGCCAAGCGTGAACCAGCGGCGTTCGCGTTCATGCGCTTCCTTCCACTCAGGCAGTTCCTGCTGGACGGCCAGCGGGAACACCTCGACGTCGACCATCAGCGCCGCCCCGTTTCCGCGCCGCTTGCGATAGCGGTACGATCCCAGCGGCGTGGGGCAGGCCCATCCGGTGACACCGGCTTCCTCTTCCGCTTCCAGTGCGGCAGCCGCGTGACGGCTTACGCCGGACATGGAATTGCCTTTGGGTATCACCCAGCGGCGCGTGCCCCGCGACGTGACGAGCAGAACCCGGACGGGACCATCGGCTCCGTCCTCGAAGCGGTAGGGAAGGGCAGCTATCTGGCGAATTCTTCAACACTCCATGCGCGATGGCGCGCTCGTGTGACGGTTGTGTGACGCTCGTCAAGCCGAGGCGGGGGATTTTGCCCCACCGGGGGACTTTGCGTGCGGCCAAGGCTCACCGGAATGGGGGCTCGATGAAGGCGCGCAGCTTGCGCGAATGAAGCCTTGCACCCTGGTCGCGCAGCAGTTCGCACGTGCGCACGCCGATCGCCAGGTGGGCGCCGATCGCTTCTTCATAGAACCGGTTCGCCTGCCCCGGCAGCTTCAGTTCGCCGTGCAGCGGCTTGTCAGAGACGCACAGCAAGGTGCCGTAAGGCACGCGAAAGCGGAAACCTTGCGCGCTGATGGTGGCGCTTTCCATGTCGATGCCGATCGCGCGGCTCTGGCTGAAGCGGCGAGCGGAATGGGTGTAGCGCAGTTCCCAGTTGCGATCGTCGGTGGTGACGATCGTGCCGGTGCGCATCCGTTTCTTGAGGTCCGCGCCGCCGGTGCCGCTGACGCTTTCGGCGGCCTCCGCCAGTGCCTGCTGCACTTCGGCGATGGCGGGAAGCGGAATTTCCGGCGGCAGCACCGGATCTAGCACATGATCGTCGCGCAGGTAGGCGTGCGCCAGCACATAGTCGCCGATGCGCTGCGATTCGCGAAGGCCCCCGCAGTGGCCGATCATCAGCCACGCCTCTGGGCGCAGCACCGCGAGGTGGTCGGTGATTGTCTTGGCGTTGGAAGGGCCGACGCCGATGTTGACCAGGGTGATGCCGGACCGGTCCTCTCGGATCAGGTGATAGGCGGGCATCTGATGCCGGCGCCATGCCGTATCCGAAAGGCGCGCGCGGGCGTTGTCGGTGGGTGTGTCCAGGTAGAGCCCGCCAGCGCCTGACAACGCGATATAGTCGTTTTGGCCGACCTGCTTGCCCGCCCAGTCCACGAATTCATCGACATAGCGGTGGTAGTTTGTGAAAAGGATGTACTGCTGGCAATGCTCAACGCTGGTGCCGGTGTAGTGCGCCAGGCGCGCCAGGCTGAAATCGGTGCGCAATCCATCGAACAGGGCAAGGGGGAGCGGATCGCCTGGTGCGTTGCGATCGATGGCGTCGGCGATCTCGTCACCGATCATCGCCAGTTCCGTCGTCGGGAAATGTGCGGCCAGTTCGGCCGGCGTCACCGCGCCGATCGCCAGACCGTCCAGCACATACGGAAACGGTATCTCCTGCGCCGAGCGGACGACGCTGACGTCGATCACGTATTCCTGCTCCAGCAGAGCCAGCTGCTCGGCCAGGTAATCCGCAAAGAGATGCGGGCGAGTGACGGTGGTGACGTAAGTGCCGCGCCCTGGCAGCCGACCAAACGCGCGTGATGAGGCAGAGCCATGCTCGTGTCCCTCATACGTGACGCGAAGTTCGGGATAGGACCATAGCCGGTCGGCGCGGCGGTCTGACGGGGGGAGAGTGCCGTCTTTGATGAAGGCGGCGATATCGGCCTTCAACGTGGAGACGGCGGCTTCGTAAACGCGGACCAATTCCGCGAGGGTTTCTTGAACGCTATGCATCTTGCACGCTTACGGAAATGGTGTGGCAATGCAAGGGCAGTGCGC
>NZ_CAXYKL010000231.1:0-15132 GCF_964277725.1 uncultured Novosphingobium sp.
CCTTGCCGCCCTGCGCCCGCCAATCGCGGATGTAGCCGATCACCTCATCATCGTAGGGCAGCACGGTGACATCGACGTTGGACCGCTGCGCCAACATCGCCTTCAGCTGCGCCTTGCCCTTGCCGAGATGCGCCGCCGCCGCGAAAGGCACGCGCCAGTCATGGGCAAAAGCGGACCAGAACGTCTCATGCAGCATGTTCGACCGCAGCAGCGTGCCATCCAGGTCCACCGCGAGGACGAGCGGGAGCGTGCGGGCCCCTCCCTCGACAATGGTCACTTCGGCAAGGCTCACGCCGTTCCTCCAGCAATCGCTTTGCAGCCGTTCAATTCGAAATCAGCGTTACCCACCACAGCCATCGCCTGACGCTGGCGTAAGATAACGGCCGCCAAGATAGCGGCTCCGATCAGGCCGATTGCCTGGAATGACCAGTTCAGGGCGCTACCGTGGAGATGAGCGGTGGTACCAGCAAATAGAACCGCGTTGAAATGCTGCATGAGACCAGCCCCTGTGCCCACCCATGCAAGAGCGTAAAAACCAATAATTTGTAATGAAGTTGCCCGCGCTAGCATCTCGGGAAGAATCAACGCCACCGCAAAAGCCAGGCAAACGAGGTCGTAATCGTAGTTATACGGACTGACGAATAGCGTCATGAAAGCGGTAAGCGCCAAGAGACGGTTGCGTTTCAGGCGGCGTTGCCACGCCAGCACAAGCGTTCCCAGCCCAAGCAACGCCCCGATAATATGAATGAGCATCGCCGTGTCCGGCCCCGTGCCGAAGCTGCGGGCCGCAGCGTAGATAGAAGACATACGATACAGCGGAAACAAGCCTTCGCGCAGAAAACCACCAGCAGCCTTTGCTCCGTTGAAAAAGGCTGGCCAGGCAGCGACGCCGAGCACCAGGGTTGCCAGAACCGAAGTCATCACGACGATCACCATGCCGATTGCGATCGTGCTCCATCGCCTATGAAGTAAGGTCATCAGGCCCAACGCGAAAGCAAGGTGAGGCTTAATACACATCAAACCTAGCGGAATGCCTGCCGATTTCCGTCCACGCAAAAATTCGAGCAGGAACAAACCGATCAAGGCCCCGGTTAGCATGCCGTTCTGCCCCAACCTTACTACCAGCAGCAGGGCCGGAAAAATCGCAAGCAGCGCCGCGCCCGTTAATCGGATGCCGAACCGCGTCAGTACCCACAGGAACAACATAAGGGTTGCCGTCATGAAGGCAAAGTAAGACCAACCCAACCCCACCATCGGCAACAGAGGCGTGAGCGCCGTCAGCTGCGGAGGATAGGCCCACGGCATGAATGTTGTAGTGCCCGTGAAGCGCCGCTGCGCCGCCGTAAGGTAGGCGTTGTCATACGCTCGTAGGATCTCGCCTTCGCGATACAGCCTGCCGACGATGTAGAAATCTTCGTAATCGTTGAGGATCCGCCCGCCCGCCACCGGTGCTGGCGCTATTAGCATTGACTCGCCCTCTGCCCGCTCGTGCGGAACTTGAGCGTCGATGTCGCGGTACTGCAGCGTGGTCAGAAGCAGCAACGCCACCAAAGGCGCGGTGACGACCCACGCCAACCAGCGATTGATCAGCAACTGTTGTACGGCGTGAAGTTTCACGAAGGCACGTCCGCTGTCTGCTTCGCGTGATCATGCGGAGGTATGGGCCGGCTCACGCGGGGCAGGATGGGGGCATCGTGACGAAACCGCCAGCGCCCCTGCCATCCCTCGTTCCGGATGTCCCGTAGAACCGCGACGATGGAATCCAGGGCGAGGCAGACAGGAATAAGCGCGTGGCCTAGCGGACGCACGAACATCCCCAGTTGAAGCGCTCTCTCGGACGTTACGAAACGATTGCCGATGTAGCTGAATTGTTGGACATACACACTGCTGCCGAGGTTCATATCGATTGTAAGAGAAATTAGATAAGTCGTCACGATCGCGACTGGAACCAGCTGGCCTTTCCATCGCTCCATGAATACAAAGTAAAGGAGGATCGGCAGGGCATAGGGCGGCTGCTCTTGCGCGAGGAGGACAAAGCCCAGACCAAGGGCGATCAGGCGATAAGGGCTCACTGCCTCGGGGCGCAGCCACACTGCTGCCATCGATATCAGCATAACGAACTGAGTAGTCAGCAAAATAATTCGCAACGTCAAATCGAGCTGATAGACAAGTTGGCTGCCGAGCAAAAATGTAACCGGCGCGTAAGAATCATTCAGCACGTTCAGCATGATGATATACGTAGTGTTGTACCAGATGGCCGTGGCGGCAGCTTGTGTGTCGTAAAACCCTTGTGCGAAGTTGATGATATTGGCCAAGATTTCGGCCGGATTGCCTTCGCCTAGGAGAAGGAAGCTGATGGCATAGACC
The DNA here is from genome assembly GCF_964277725.1 of uncultured Novosphingobium sp. Taxonomy (NCBI): domain Bacteria; kingdom Pseudomonadati; phylum Pseudomonadota; class Alphaproteobacteria; order Sphingomonadales; family Sphingomonadaceae; genus Novosphingobium; species uncultured Novosphingobium sp. The sequence continues at coordinate 2,368 of NZ_CAXYKL010000231.1, forward strand.
ACGACTGTTGCGACGATGCTACCTTCGGCCACAAGCCAACGCCGCCGGATCAGTTGCACCAGTACCGCAGCAATCAAATACACTTTGAAATTGACTGCCACGCCGGCGAAAAACCAGCGCAGCCGAGCAGATTTTACCAACGGCCCCCACGCCAGCATCGACACCACAATGCACAGCAGGATGATGTTGCCGCGTTCCAATCCAAACATCATTGGCATGCCAGCCGTGAAGGTGAAGGCTCGCGGGAGGGCGGTACGACGATCTAGGCGCATGAACGTGAGGGATGAGACCACACCGTTCAGAATGACAAAAAGATAAAGGAATGCGATGCCCAGCCAATCGCAGTCGCGAACAGCCAGACTCATGTCTTGTGAGTAGCACGCCGGCAGTCCCATCATCTTGATGAGCACAAAGCTCAAAGGCGGATAGACGGCGAGCCAGCTATCGTAGGCACCGCCGGTATGCGCCCAATTCGCCACACTGAACCAGTCCCGAAAGGTGTCGGTCGTGTCGGGATAGAAGGGCGGCGGCAGATAGCCATTCTCGAGCGTAGCGTAGGCCGCGTGGAGAACGGACAACAACATGAGAAAGCCAAGAAACCACTCGAAGTGGTAGCCCTTGATTTGCCAAAGTCTCGCCACGATCAGGATGTCGCCTTGCGAAAGACGACGAACTTCAACGCGAAGTAATTCGCGATCGATACCAGGAAAGCCGAGACGAAGCCCGACCCGTAAGGGTTCGCGATGAAGCGAGAGACTATCGCCAGGGTCGCCACGCTCATCAGGTAATTGATGGCATAGGAAATCACGAAGCGCGTCTTGGCTGGCCCGGCATCGCGAAACACGTGGCGGCTATAGGTGATGTAGTTGAACGCCATTCCGGCCACATGTGCGATAGCCTGCGCGGCGAAGATGCCAAAACCCAGCCATACCAGCAGCGCGTAGGCACCCAAGCCAAACGCCGTGTTGATGATGCCCGCCTGATAGTAGCGGACGATTTCGATCACGCGCTCGGATCGCAGTCGCGCCAGCATGTCAGATCTCTGGCGGGAAATTGACCCGCTCGCGTTCAAGCACCAAAGGCGTTCGGCGCGTTCGCTCGGAGATCAGGCGAATATGGTCGCCCATCAGTCCCAGGAAGCCGAACAGCAAGGCAAACTGCGCCTGCAGGACCATTGCGATGAACCACCCTGCGATCGGCCGATCGAGGAAGAAAGCCACCACGCCCCCGATCGCCATGACCAGCGTGGCGATCGCGCCCAGCACGCCCAGATAAAGCGGAACCCGTAATAACCGCTTTGACGACGCGGTCAGCCCGCCCACCGCGAAATCGAGCAAGGCGAAAAAGTTGTTGTTCGATTTGCCCCGCGTGCGTTGGGGACGCTTGTAAGTGATCGTCTCCAGCGGAAATCCGGTTTCGACCAGCATGCCACGAAAAAACGGCTCGGGCTCGTTCATCGCACGGATCGCATCGACCACTTTGCGATCGTAGAGGCCGAAGCCGGTGGCGTTCGGAATGATGGCATGATCGCCAAAACTGCGCGCCAAGGTATAAGATAGCTTGCGCGTGGTATCGAGGATGAGGCCTGACTTCTCCGATTCCCGCACGCCCAGGATGATATCGATGCCAGCCCGCCAGCGTTCGATAAAGCGGGGAAGCAGCGCCGGGGGATCTTGGAAATCAGCGCACATGCCGATTACCGCCCGGCCCGTCGCCACGAAGATCCCATGCGTCGGCGATCGCATCTGCCCGAAATTGCGGGTGTTGACGATAAGGCGGATGCGCGGATCACGCGCGCAGATGCTCCGGATGATCTCCACCGTGCGATCCGTGGACTCGTTGTCGATGAAGATGATGTCGAAGGCGATGCTCAGCGGCTCCAGTTCCGCGATGACCGCGCTGGCGATCGCCTCGGCGTTGCCCTCCTCGTTCCGACACGGGATGACGACGGAGACGTCCGGCTGGACCACGCCCTCCGCCGGTTTCACGAAGCTCGACATGTCAGCGTTCACGTCGCCAGCGCGGCGTCGCCCACCGGGGGCCGGATACGGTAGAATTCGATCGCTAGGCCCAAAAGCAGGATTAAAAGGCCCAGTACAAGGAACGGGATATTTAGCTGACGGTCCGGATCGATGTAGGGGGGTTCCAGGATGCGCATGTTCGCGTTCGACGTCAGATCTTCCACGACGGTGCCCTGCAGGAAGCGGCGATAGCTATAGTACAGCTCACGCGACACCTCGAGTTCACGACGCAGGCGCTGGATTTGCGTGGACTGACCGATCACCTCAGCGAGCGAACCCTTGTTCGCCTGTTCGGACTTGGCCTGCGCCAACTGGGATCGCAATGCCGCGATATCGGCCTGCACCAGCCTGATCTGCGGGTTGGTGTCGGTTGCGAACTGTCGCAAGGCCACAATGCCGCGTTCCTTGGTCAGTATTTCCTGCTCCAGCGCGGGGATACGCCCCGCGACCTGCGCAACTGCACGTGCCGGGTCACCATATTGGCTGCTACGACGGAACTGGTCATAGGCATTCTGCGCCCGCGCCAGGCGATCGTTCGCACTGGAAAGGAGATCCTCCAGAACGCCGCGCTTGTAGCTCGTCTGCTGGCGGGAAATCGCCGCCAGCCTCGAGCGCAACGCCGTGGCGTAAGCGGCCACCAGATTGCGGGCAAAGACCGCATCGTCGCCTTTGTAGTCAATCTGGATGATACCGCCGCGCAGGGCGCGGATGGTGACCTTGGCATCCAGCCAGCGCATCACGTGAATGCGATCCTTGCCAAGCTTCTGCTCAAGTTTGAGCTGCTTGGAAACCAGCTCGCGCAATTCGACACTGCGGCCGACTTTCAGTGTCAGGTCCAACGCCGCCTGCGAACCGAAGGCGGAGTTACCCGCTCCCAGCTGAGACAAGGTATCACCCAGCCCCAAAGTGTTCGGATCAGTCGGTGCCAGCGTCACGTAGGCGTGCTTGGGTTCGGGAAACAGTGTGAGCACAGCACATATCAGGATCAGGACGATGAAAATCGTCCGCCTGATCGCGTCGTTCGCGAAAAGACGGCTATGCGAAAGCCGCCCCACCAAGCTGGGCCGCGGGGTCATCGGTTGATGGCCGCGACAGTCGCCGCGCCGAGGCCCAGCTGGAAAACGACTTGCGTGATGTCACGAAGCTTGGCCCAGAAGGAGGAGGACTGCGCCTTAACCGGTACGAATACCACATCGCCAGGATGGACGACCGCGCTGACCGCTCCCTTGCGACGTGTCACGACATCGCCGTTCGCACGAACGATGAAGATATTGCGCTTGTCGGCAAAGCGGGTCGATCCGCCAGCCCGTTCGATATACTCGCTGACCTTGATCGGCCGGTTCGGGAGCAGGAACGAAGCAGGGCGGTACACCGCGCCGAAGACGCCAACGGTGTCGATCCGCGGCGGAATCACGATGCTGTCATTGTTCTCAAGCAGAAGATCACCCGGCAGGGTGGTAGCGGTATAGGGTAGGTCTAGAACCAACCGCCCGTCCGGCTCGGTCTTACGTAGGCGCTCCAACAAGGCGTTCGCCGCCCGCAGCTGCGCCTCGCGCTCACCAGCGGCGATGCTCTGATCGGCGCTGAGTGGCGCGGACGCCAACATCGTTTCCAGCTGACCCAAGGCATCGGCATAGCCCTGCCGCTGCTGTTCGCGCACGGTGACTCGCGTCAGCTTCGAACCATACACGTAGGCTCGCGACGTAAGACCGCCGGCCTGTTCGATCACCTGTGACAACGGCGTATTGGGTGCCACGAAGTAATTGCCTGGTCGGTTCACTTCACCCTCCAGGCGTACAACGACGGACTGACGCTCAAGCGGATAGGCCAGCGAGCCTTGCGACAGTACCTGAATGATATCGCCGCCCGTCACGCCGCGATTGGATATCTCTCCCAGTGCCAACTGGCGACTGCCTACGGTGCCCTTGTCATCCAAACTATAGAGAATAGCCCGCGAGGAATCGGCCAGCGTGTTGGGGCCGCCCGCGATCCGCAGCACATCCGCCACCGTTTCGCCGGGCTTGGCTTCATATATAGCCTCGTCGTTCACGCTGCCGACCACGGCAATTTGCTGACCGACAGGCGAGACAAAGATCACGTCTTCGTTCTGCAGGATCGTGTCGCGGCTGCGATCGCCGCCACGAACCAGATCATACAAGTCGAAATCGGTCACTTCGCGACCATTGCGATACAGCTTGATCGAGCGAAAGCTGCCGCCGGAGGATGGTCCGCCCGCGGCAAGCACCGCATTGACCAGAGTCGAAAGACTGCTGACGTTGTACGCACCAGGCTGATTGGCGAACCCGGTAACGTAGACGCGCAGCCCGTGAAGACGCTTGATACTGACCGTCACATCAAAGTCGCGAAATTTGGTGCCGATGGCTGCAGCTATCCGATCACGCAAATCGCGGTTACGCACGCCGATCAGACGCACCTTGCCCACCTGTGGCAGAAATATCTCGCCGTTGCGATCCACCGTGAAATCGGCGCTTCCCTCGACCGAGCCGGTAGTATTCACCGAGATCATGTCACCCACTTCGATGGGATAGTCACCGGGGATGGTGGTGGTGGCCGGCGTGGTGAAATCGGCACTTGCCGGAGCAAGAAGGTCCGCACCGAAGCGCTTGACATCGCGACCCACCGCCGAGCGAACGTAGCGCTCAAACTCGTTGGGCGCCGCAGGAGGAGCCACCGGACGGTTCTGCTGGCGCTGCGCTTGCGAATTCTCGATAAAAGCGCCGCTTTGATTGCCGCCGCTGATGCTGCCGGCCTTGAACGTCGGCGTCGGTGATACGGCGGTATCGGTCGACCCGGTGTCCTCCTCGTCGCTGTCCGCGCTACTGCCAGACGAGCCGCGTGAAGACCCCGATAGCGGCGAACCGTTAGGGATGGAGCGCGGATCGATTACGATCGCCTGCGCTACTGCGGTTTCGACCAATGCGAAGGAAACGAGCATTGCAAGCGTTGCAGCCAACGCCGTTCGCGAGGGCATCGCCGAACCGCCCAGAGCACGCCGAATACATTGTCTTTGCATTATTTTTCCGCTCGAATTCCGCAAATGCGGCCGTCCCGTTCGCGGGCCAAACAAGCCGCGCTTACCGTCCCCGCACCCGTCGTGCTGCTATTGGGCGGCACGTAGATAGTCAATGGTTTTGGCGATCTGCTGGGGCAGCGATACAGGCGCGATGCCATGGCGACAAAGGAGGTCGCGATAGGCTTCGACGTCGCCATGATAAACATCGGCGCCCGGCTGGGTGATCGTTGCCCGGTTCACATCTCCGTTGCCGCATTGCGATGCGACGACCTTGGCGACGTCCGCCAGTTCCAGTGGATCGCCGCCGGTGTCGAACCGGCTGACTCCACATTGCGTGCCCAACTCTGCGAGTGCCAGCGCCAGCAACTCTTCGATCGCGACATAGGCCCGTATCACCGGCCGCGGCGCACGCACCGCAATCGAACGCCCGGCCAGTCCGTCGAGAATGAAGCTGGCGAGCGCGTAAGCCTGGTGCTTGTTGATGTAGGGCCCCGTCACGTTAAAAACCCGCGCCAGCACCACGCGTTTTGCCGGTTGTGCGCCCCAAACGGCAAACGCCTCTTCGTCTAAAAGTTTGAGCGCACCGTATAGGCGCATGGCGGCACTGGCCGTGGGATCACTAGCCTTGTAGGCCGCACCAGACGAAGCGACGAAAACGGCCTCCGCGCCGATCACATCCAAGGCATTCAAGACGACGTTGCGGATTTCCCCGTTGGCTGCGCGATACGCATCTTCCTCCATCGTCTCGGCCCTGTCCTTTGTCAGGAAAGCGAAGTGGAAAAGCCAAGTCGGTGCTGATGGCAGCCGGGAAAGTTCGGAAAGAGGACGCTGACGCACAACGGAACCATCGCGTAGCACGAGATCGCGGGTGGTCGAGCCGAAGGCCCAAACTGTGCTGTCAAATGCCGAGCCGAGCGCTGTCTTCAAACGATCAAGAGTGACGAGGCCCAGCCAACCGCCCGCTCCGGTGATGACGATCCGCTTACCCGCCGGAACGAACCTATCGATCAGACCCGCATCCGGCACGGTGGCGGCGCTTAAGCAGCGCGCGCGGCGCGCGTCCGCTGCGCCACTGTTCTGCTCATCATCCGGAAGCAATCGAAGCTGGCGCTCTCTTCAGGCTCATACTCGGGAATGGCATAGCCATACGACATGAAGACGAAGGGGATGCCGGTCCGCTCGGCCACGTCGTGGTCAATCTCGCTGTCACCGATGAAAAGACATTCCACCGGCGTACAGCGCAGGGACCGAAGCGTCTCCAGCAGCAAATCGGTTTCCGGCTTCGCCCGGAAACCCGGACGCAGCCCGACTACGCTGTGAAATAGGCCGCCAATACCGGTGTCACGCAGCACCTGATCGCAAAGGTCTTGCGGCTTGTTCGAGCAGATCGCCAGGGTGAAGCCGTCATCGCGAAGGTCTTCAAGGCATTCGGCCACACCCTCAAACAGAACGTCCTGAGGGGTCAGTGTCTCACGATAGCGAGCACGAAACTCAACAATGTCCTTGTCAGGATCATGACAGGCGGGGCCGAGCAAAGCCTGTACCATAGCGGCGCCACCCACACTCATCCACGGGCGGGCGCCGACAGGGTCAAGCTTCAGGTCACTGCCCCGATCAGCCAACATGCTGTTGAGGATATCCACGCAGATCGCGCAGCTATCGACCAACGTGCCATCGAGATCGAAGATCAGCTTACGGATCATCGCAGCACCTCACACGGCGCCATCGCTTCCGCCAGGACGGTGTCATCGAGGAACGGGCTGAGATCCTCCAGTGGAGGTGAGACCATCGAGCCATCCTCCAACTTGCGGGAACTCAGCTTCGGAGCGAATTCCTGACGCTTGTCGATCATGACCTCGCACAAGTGCGGACCATCGCTGGAAAGCGCGGACCGGATGGCACCGGCAAGATCGGCATCGCGCGCAACCTTGCTGGAGGCGATGCCGAAACCGCCCGCCAACCGCTCAAATTCCGGGAAGGTGAGTCCACTGTCTGGTCCGCAGCCCACGATGTTATCTGGGAAGTGGTTCTGCTGCGATTGCCGGATCGAATGATAGCCATCGTTATTCAGCACAAACAGCTTTATCGGCAGGTTCAGGCCGGAAATGGTCTGCAATTCCTGGAGGTTCATCATGATCGAACCGTCCCCAGCCAGACAGATTATCCGTTTGGGAGTCGCGCCACCTGCATCCGCCGCGTAGTAAGCACCAATCGCGGCAGGAAGATCATACCCCATCGAGGCACAGCCCGAGTTTGTATAAAGTCGCTGCCCCTCCTTGAGGTTCGCTACCTGGAAGATTGTTACGCAAGCCGTGCCATCGCCGGAGACGACAATATCGCCTTCGCGCAGCTCATCGAACAGGACTTTCCCGAAAACGTAAGGGTTTATCGGGCCTTCGTCCGACCAGTATTCTGGCAGAACCACTGGAAAGCGCCCGCTACGTTCACGGCTGAAACGCAGGAAAGCCGCGCGTTCCGCCACTTTGTCGACTGCAGGCTCTGGCGCACGTTCCGCAGCAGCGAAAAAGTCACGCAGATTAGCGTGGATCGGGCGATGAAGGTTGAGCGTGGGCTTGTCGAGTTCGGCTTTGTCGATCTCGACCATCGCGATCCGCGCGTGGCGGGCAAAGGCTTTGTAGTTGTAGCTGATTTGGCGGATATTAAGCCGCGATCCCAGCACCAAAAGATAATCGGCTGTCTGAACGGCGAAATTGCCGCCCCGATCGCCAACGGAACCTGGACGGCCGACGTACTGGGAATGAGCATTGGGAATGGCGTCGTGCGCGTTCCAGCCCGTCACCACTGCAACGCCCAGCTTTTCTACAAACTTTAGAAACTGAGCATGCTGGCCCGAGATACGAACGCCCGCGCCGACCAAGACCACCGGTCGTTCGGCCGCCTTGAGTTCCGCCAGCATCGCCGTCACTTCGGCATCGAGAGCCTCGCCGTTCAGCCCACCGAGTTCGGCCGACGTATTGGCAGGAAGCCCCTCGTTCTCGATCTCCGCCGGATCGAAACCCTCCAGCGCATCGGGATCAACCGGAGCGGCCTGCACGTCGATTGGCACGTCAATCCATACAGGTCCCGGACGACCGCGCGAGCAAAGATAAAGCGCCTTCTCGACCACCTTGCGGGCCTGCAGCGGATCGTTCAGCACCACAGCATATTTAGTGATGCCGCGAACCATCGAAACGATGTCGACTTCCTGATCGCCCAATTGCCGTAACGGCATTGGAAAATTAGGCGCGCAGGTTTCACGCTTTACCTGCCCGGAAACAACCACCATGCCGATCGAATCGACATAGGCACCGTAGACGCCATTTAGCGCGTTGACGCCGCCCGGCCCGGTCGTAACATTGACTATTGCCGGTCGCCCCGAAAGACGGCAATAGCTTTCCGCGGCGATCGCAGCGGCCTGCTCATGGTGCGTGAAGACCTTGCGCAGGCCCTTTTCACGCCCGAAGGCATCGTTGAGATGCATCGCGCCACCGCCGGTGAGCATGAATGCGTCTTTGATGCCATGCTCTACAACAAGGCGCGCGATAAGATCCGCGACCCTGATTTTCTTTCCGCTGCTCGCCATCGCCAAGGATCAGCCGACCGGCTGAAAACTGCTCTGCTGGCGTGCTTCCATCATTGCGATGCGGCTCTCGTCCTCGGCAGCAATCGACTTGTAGAAATCACGCTTGTTCTTGAGCCACAGCAACTCAAATTCGATGGCATGCTCCATGCCGCGCTCGGCGTCGCCGCCTTCCAGGCATGCGCCGTCGAAAATGACTTTGCGCGTCTCGAAACGATCTAGACGGATCTTGCGAATTCGCCGCAGCGGAACGATTGAATCAGGATTCACACCGCCGCCAACAACCAGTTCCAAATCACGGGATTTCGCTTCCTGAGCGACTTTCTCGACGCAGTCCATCGTCTCAGGCGCATTGACGATCTCGCGGCCCTTACCCAAGGAACCGGCAAAATCCACTCTGCCAAAGACGAAGCCGGTGCCACCCTTCTGCGCCTCTACCGCGATCTCACCGAGATTTTCATAACCGGTACGCGTCTCAATATTAAAGAGGAAGCGCATGTCGCCCTGCTCTTCAGACGAGTAGATCTTGTTCTTCGCCGCTACATACTTCGTCAACGCGTAAGGCGTCTCCACCATAGGTGCGATGATATATTCAACTCCAAAGTTGCGCGCCTCAATGAGGTCCCGAATAGCCTCGCAACCACCAATTTTCAGGGCAACCTTCAAGTTAGCGCGGCGGGCAATTTCCAAGAGACGCAAAAGCTCGTCACACCGGGTGCCTTCAGCCTCAAATTCCGCCTTGACCGCGATGACGCCAAAATCCCGCGCTGCCTTCAGGATCTCAAGCATCTTCTTTTCGGTGGTGTTCACAGTGCACTCCCTGCAACAGTCATCGCAACCGCCGAGGTCTGCGACTTGATCAACCGGGTCATAGTTTCCACGGTGTAGGAAAGATGGTCTTCCGTAAGGCCAGGATACAACCCGACCCAGAAAGTGTTGGTGGTAACAAGGTCGGCATTCGTGAGGTCGCCAACTACGCGATAATTGCGGCCCTTCATGTAGGGTTGCCGCAAGAGGTTTCCGCCGAACAGCAGACGAGTGCCGATTTTGAAATCGTTCAAACGCTCTACCAATTCGTCACGATTAATGCCACTCTCGGGCCTTATCGTAATTGGATAGCCGAACCAAGAGGCTTCGCTGTTATGCGTTTCTTGCGGTAAGATCAGCACATCTTCCAATGGCTTTAGCATCTGCGTCAACAATGCAAAATTGCACTTTCGAGCTGCAATGAAGTCTTCCAGGCGATCCAGCTGCGCAAGGCCCACTGCGGCCTGCATGTCTGTGATTTTGAGATTGTAGCCAGCATGACCATATGTATACTTGTGATCATATCCCTTCGGAAGGGTTCCAAGCTTGCGCCCGAACCGCTTGCCACACGTATTGTCCATACCCGGCGCACACCAGCAATCGCGCCCCCAATCGCGCATCGATTCGATAACCCGCTTTAGCCTTGGCTTGTCGGTAAAAACCGCTCCGCCCTCGCCCATGGTGATATGATGAGCAGGATAAAAACTAAGCGTGCCGATGTGGCCAAAAGTACCCACACCCCGGCCATCGTACGTAGCACCCAAGGCATCGCAGCAGTCTTCGACCACCCAAAGATCGTACTTTTCCGCAACCCGCATCACTTCGGCAAGGTTAAAGGGATTGCCGAGCGTGTGCGCGATCATGATCGCTCGCGTTTTACTGCTGACCGCTGCCTCAATCATCTCGGGTTTGATGTTGTATGTCGGAATATCGACATCGACGAACACCGGGACAAGACCGTATTGCAGGGACGGATTGACGGTCGTAGGAAATCCCGTTGCAACCGTGATCACTTCGTCGCCAGCTTTGAGCGCATCGCCACGGAAATAGTGCGAGGTCAGTGTCGAAAGTGCGAGAAGATTGGCGGAAGATCCGGAATTGGTGGTGAGCGCATGGGCGACACCAAGACGTTCGGCCAAGCGCGCTTCAAACTGATCGTTGAAGCGGCCAGTCGTCAGCCAGAAATCAAGGGCGGAGTCGACGAGCAATTGCATGTCGGTATCGCCATAGACTTTGCCGGAAACGGGAACCGGGCTTTGCCCGGGAACGAATGGCTGCGGCGCGTGAAACCGTCGCGCGTATTCTCCGGTCAGCCCCCGAATAAGATCGCGCAGTTGCGACTCGTCGCAGCCGGCGGCCATGGCGGACAGATCTGGGTTGGCAATTTCACTTGTCATTCAATGCTAGCTCCCGCCAGTGCGGCCCGAAACCTGTAGCGATATTCATCCAGTTGCGAATAGGTTATTTGTCGGGCATTTGCACCATCCGCTACCGGACGATGCCAATCCACAATCATCGCTAAGGTGTCGGCAAGGGTCAACGCCGGACGCCAGCCCAGCAAACTCCTGGCCTTCGCACAATCAAGTTTGAGGATCGTAGCCTCGTGCGGCCCATGCTCTGTGCCGCGAGCCCACCCAGGCGCGCCCCATTGCGCGGTTAGGCGATCAGCGATCCATTCCACTCTCTGAACATCACTATCAGCAGGACCAAAGTTCCATGCCGTCGCAGCCCACGATTGCCCTTCGATCAATCGACCAGCGATAAGCAAGTATCCCCCGAGGGCCTCTAATACGTGCTGCCAAGGTCGAATAGCGCCGGGTGCCCGTATCAGGGGCTCCTCGGAAGCTATAAGTGCCCGAACGATGTCGGGGATCAAACGATCCTTCGCCCAATCGCCACCGCCGATAACGTTGCCGGCACGGACCGAAGCGAGCAAAGGCGAACCTGCCTTGTCAAAGAAACTGCGCCGGTACGCCGAGATGACCAGTTCAGCCGCCCCCTTACTGGCGCTGTAAGGATCGTGCCCGCCCATAGGATCGGCCTCCCGGTAAGGCCAGACCCATTCGTTATTTTCATAGCATTTGTCGGACGTTACGCACACGACCGCTTTCAGACCGGTTATGCGCCGACAGGCCTCCAAAACGTGGACCGTGCCTTGAACATTAGTAGCAAAGGTCTCAACCGGTGTATGGTACGATTCCCGAACGAGCGGCTGAGCCGCCAAATGAAACACGACCTCGGGCGCACATCGCACCATCGCCTGCTCAACCGCGGCAAGATCGCGAATGTCACCCTCGACGTGCGTGATCAGATCTTGCACTTCCGTCATGCGGAATAAACTGATCTCCTCGGCGGGCAAGGCGAATCCTGTAACGTGCGCGCCCATGCGTGCAAGCCATAAGGCCAGCCAACTGCCCTTAAACCCGGTGTGACCTGTCAGAAAGACGCGGCGGCCGCTCCAGAACGCGTCGCTTACCACGTCTTCCAAGGGGCGCCCTTCTGCCAAAGCTCTTCTAGATGCTGCTTGTCACGCAAGGTATCCATCGGCTGCCAAAAACCTTCGTGCGCGAAGGCAACGAGGTCACCAGAATGCGCCAGAGCCTCGAGCGGCTCACGCTCCCAGATTGTGGCAGGATCGGAAATGAGATCGATCACTTCCGGCTGCAGGACAAAAAAGCCGCCGTTGATCAAGCCACCGTCACCCGCAGGCTTCTCTTTGAAACTGCGAACCAAGTCACCCTCGAATTCCAGAGCGCCAAAACGCCCCGGCGGGGTCACCGCCGCGATAGTCGCCTTGCGACCGTGCCGCTTATGGAATTCAATTTCGCGGGTTACATCGATGTCTGAAACCCCGTCACCATACGTGAAGCAAAAGGACTCCCCCGGAGAGAGGTAATCTCGCACCGCGCGCAACCGCCCGCCTGTTTGCGTATCTGCACCAGTATCCACCAGTGTAATCCGCCAGGGTTCGCTCCAATTTTGATGAACCTCCATGGCGTTCTTCGACAGGTCGATGGTAACGTCTGAGGCATGCAAAAAGTAGTTTGAAAAGAACTCCTTGATCACATAGCCCTTGTAACCAAGGCAGATGACAAAATCGTTGATGCCATGCGAAGCATAGATCTTCATGATATGCCAGATGATTGGCATACCACCTATCTCGACCATAGGCTTGGGCCGCACACTAGTCTCTTCGCCTAAGCGGGTACCCAACCCACCCGCCAGTATGACGGCTTTCACTCGCAAGTCCCCGCTTGAACCTTAAACCACTCAAGAGAATAATTAGTAAGTAACTATAAAAGCTTAGAATTTTCCCTCGACCA
>NZ_CAXYKL010000232.1:0-3967 GCF_964277725.1 uncultured Novosphingobium sp.
TCGCCATCAACAAGGACGAGGACGCACCGATCTTCCAAGTGGCAGACATCGGCCTGGTGGGCGATCTGTTCACGATCGTTCCGGAGCTGACAAGCAAGCTCTGATCCGCAGATCACAACCGTATCACGAGAACCCGGTCAGCGATGGCCGGGTTTTTGTTTGGCCGGCGTGGAGGAGTGACGGATCGCTTTAACGAAGGTTTTCGTCCGGCGCCTCTAGCACTGTTCGCGCGGATCGTGCGACACGGGGAACGATGAACCAGACGCCGCCCTCCGCCCATGACTGGACCGGCGCCCTTGCCCGCGCCCATGCCCATGCGCCGTATTTGTCGCGCGCGCTGGACCGCTTGCCGGATCTTACGGCGTTGCTCGCCTCCGGTGAGGGCGAGGCCGCGCTGACTTGGGCCAAGTCGGCGGGCGACGGCGCGAGCGATGTCGGCACGGCGCTGCGGCGTGAGAAGCAGGCCCTGGCGCTGGCGCTGGCGATCGGCGACCTGGCGGGGGCGTTCCCGCTGCTGCGGGTGACCGGCGCCCTGTCCGACTTTGCCGATCGTGCGCTGGATGCCGCGATCACGGCGGGCATCCGCCGCCGCGCGCCGGACTTCGATCCTGCGACGCAGCCCGCCGGCTTTCTGGCGCTGACGCTGGGCAAGCACGGCGCGCGCGAACTGAATTACAGTTCGGACATCGATCCGATCCTGCTTTACGATCCCGCTCTCCTCCCCCGGCGCGAACGGGACGAGCCGGGCGAAGCGGCGCAGCGGGTGGCGCGCACCGTGGTGGAAACACTCTCCAGCGTCACCGCCGAAGGCTACGTCTTTCGCGTCGATCTGCGGCTGCGCCCCGCTTCCGAAGTCAGCCCACTCGCGATTTCGGTCGATGCCGCGCTGACTCATTACGAAACCTCCGCGCTCGCGTGGGAGCGGGCGGCGTTCATCCGGGCACGGGCCTGCGCGGGAGATATCGGGGCGGGCCAGCGCTTCCTGGATGCGATTCGCCCGTTCGTGTGGCGGCGCAGCCTGGATTTCGGCGCGATCGCGGATATTGGCCGTCTCACCCTGCGCATCCGCGACAGCGCGCGCGGCATGGCCGAGGCGGGCCCGGGGTTCGACCTCAAGAAAGGGCGCGGCGGCATCCGCGAGATCGAGTTCTACGCGCAAATCCACCAGCTGATCCACGGCGGCCGCAACCCCGACTTGCGGCTGCGGGGCACGCGCGCGACGCTGGACGCGCTGGCGCGGGCGGGCCTGATCGGTGCGGACATGGCGCTGCTGCTGGGCGAAAGCTATGATCGCCTGCGCACGATCGAGCACCGGTTGCAGATGGTGCAGGACCAGCAGACCCACGCCCTGCCCGCGACCGCCGAGGCGCTGGACAATGTCGCCCGGCTGGACGGGCTGCCCGATGGCGCGGCGCTGGTGGCGCAAGTGGCGGCGATCACCGCGCGGGTGGGCGACCTTTACGATGGGCTGATCCATGCCCATGCCGCCACCGATTGCGGCCGCACCCGGAACGCCGAACCCTTGGCCGAGACCGTGGCGAAGCTGGGTTTTGCCGATCCCGAGGCCACGGCCGAGCGGGTCGAGGGATGGACCAGCGGGCGGATGCGCGCCTTGCGATCGGATGCGGCCCGCTCTGCGTTCGAGGCGATTCGCGGCGATTTGCTGGCCGCGCTGGCCGCCTCGCCCGAGCCGCAGCAGGCGCTGGCCCGGTGGGAGCGGCTGCTGGACAATCTGCCCAGCGCCATCAACTTGTTCCGCCTTTTGGAAGCGCGCCCCGGCCTGACGGTGCGCCTGGCGCATATCCTGGGCCTGGCCCCGCCGCTGGCCGATGCTCTGGCCCGCCGGGCCGATCTGCTGGACCCCCTGATCGACGCCAGCGCGCTCGACCTGCCGGGCGAAGTGCCCGAACTGGTTCAGGAGCTATCCCGCTTCGAAGCGGGTGCCGACTACGAGCAGGTGCTGGATACCGTGCGGCGCAAAGTGGGCGAGTGGCGCTTTGCGCTGGGCGTGCAACTGATCGAGGGCACGCGTGATCCGATCGCGATCGGCGCGGCGATGGCGCGGGTGGCGCAGGCCGCCTGCCGCGTGCTGACCGATGCCGCCACGGCCGAGTTCCGCCACAATCACGGGTCGGTGCCGGGTGGCGAACTGCTGATCGTGGCGCTGGGCCGGTTCGGTGGCGGGGTGCTGACCCACGCGTCGGACCTCGACATCGTGTTCCTGTTCACCGGCGATTTCGATCGCGAATCTGACGGGCGGCGGCCGATCGGTGCGACGCTGTACTTCAACCGCCTCAGCCAGCGGGTGATCGCCGCCCTCTCCGCACCCACGGCGGAAGGCGCGCTGTTCGATATCGACACGCGGCTGCGTCCCTCGGGCGAGCAAGGCCCACCCGCCGCCAGCATCGAAAGCTTCGCGCGCTATCAGCGTGAGCAGGCCTGGACCTGGGAGCACATGGCGCTGGCGCGCGCGCGGCCGATCTACGGCTCGCCGCAAGGGCAAGGCGCGGTGTGCGAAACCGTGCGCGAAGTCCTCACCAAGCCGCGCGACCCCGCCAAGCTGAAGGCCGACGTGCTGGAGATGCGCGCGACCATGGCGCGCCATAAGCCGCCGCAAGGGCCGCTGGACATCAAGCTGGCGCGGGGCGGTCTGGTCGATCTGGAGTTCCTGGTCCACTATCTGCAATTGCGCGAAGGCGTGGGGCTGGAGCCGGAGCTGGGCTCTGCCGTCGCCGCGCTGGTGGCCGCCGCGCTGGTCCCTCCCGCGCTGGCAGCAGCACAGGCGGTGCTGACCCGCTTCCTGGTGGCCGCCCGGCTGCTGGCCCCCGATTCGCAAGTGCCGCCGATCGCCGCGCGCCAGGCCCTTGCGCGCAGCTGCGCTTGCGGTGATTGGGACGTATTGCTGGCAAGCCTGGCCGCTGCGCGCGCGGTGGTGGGCGCGGCGTGGGCAGACGCCTTTGGCGAAGAACTGGAGATTGCGTAGATGAGCGACAAGCCGAACGTGGGCGATGCCTTCCCCGACATCGCGATGGAAACGCCGGATGGCAGCACGGTGAAGCCGTCCGATTTTGCCGGCAAGCCGCTCGTCGTGTTCTTCTATCCCAAGGACGATACACCGGGCTGCACCACAGAGAACATCGATTTCACCCAACTCAAGCCGGAGTTCGAAAAGGCCGGCGTCGCCCTGCTGGGCGTGAGCAAGGACCCGCCGGCCAAGCACGCCAAGTTCATCGCCAAGCATGATCTGGCGGTCCCGCTCGCCAGTGACGCCGCCGAAAGCGGCCTCTCCGATGCGCTGGGCATCTGGACCGAGAAGCAGAATTACGGCCGCACCTACATGGGTATGGTGCGCACCACCTACTTGCTCGACGCGGCGGGCAAGATCGCCAAAGTATGGGACAAGGTGAAAGTGAAGGGCCACGCGCAAGCGGTGCTTGAGGCGGCCCGAGAGCTTTGACTTCCGACGAGGCGGATCGCGATCACGCCAGACCCGTTCGTATCGCGCGAAGTCGAGACACGGTGGGGCCCACCGCTTTCGTCTCGAATCCGCGCGACACGAAACAAGCCGAAGTCATGCCCATGGCACCTTTGCCCTCCCTCTCCCAAGCCATCAACGCCGCGCTGCTGACGCGCCAGCCCCGGGCCAAGGTCATAGCGGCACGCAAGGTCGCGCGCGACTGGCGGCTTGGCCGGTTGGCCTTCCGGTTCGACACGCCGATGCCGGACGCGCCAGGGCGGCCCGATGCGCCGGAACTGCTGCCGCCCAACCGTATGCTCAGGCGCGGCAAGGCCGGGTCGGTGCGCGGCAGGCTCGCGCTATGGCACGCAGTGGCGCACATCGAGTTCGTGGCGATAGACCTGGCACTCGACATGGCGGGCCGCTTCGGCGCGCAGCTGGGTGAAGCATTCGTGGCGGACTTCCTGCAGATCGCGGCGGAAGAGGCGATGCACTTCGCGTTGATCGAGC
>NZ_CAXYKL010000233.1:0-7227 GCF_964277725.1 uncultured Novosphingobium sp.
CTGGACGCCAACGATGGCGCGACGGACCTGGCGTTCCGCAAGAAGCTGGCCGCCCGCGCCTTCGCCGCCACCGCCGCCTACGATTCGGCGATCGGCCAGTGGTTCGCTGGTGTTGATCAGGGCGAGAAGTTCCCCCCGCGCATCAGCATGACGCGCGTACTAGCGGGATCGCTGCGTTACGGCGAGAATCCGCATCAGGACGCAGCGCTCTACCTCCCCGCCGGCGCGCACGTGCAGGGTCTGCCGCAGGCGGAGCAGGTGCAGGGCAAGGAATTGTCCTACAACAACTATAACGACGCTAACGCCGCGCTGGAATTGGTGGCTGAGTTCCGCGATCAGGCCCCGGCGGTCGTGATCGTCAAGCACGCCAATCCGTGCTGCGTGGCGCAAGCCGGATCGCTGCTGGACGCGTGGAACGGCGCCTTGCAGTGTGACAGCGTGTCCGCGTTCGGCGGCATCGTTGCCGTGAACCGCACGCTGGATGGCCCCACCGCAGAGGCGATCTGCCAGATCTTCACCGAAGTGGTGGTCGCCCCGGGAGCCGATGAGGCCGCGCGCGCGGTCTTCGCCAAAAAGAAGAACCTGCGCCTGCTGCTGACGCAAGGGCTGCCCGATCCGCGCCGCGCCGGCCAGACCCTGGCGCTGATCGCGGGCGGGATCCTGGTTCAGGACCGTGACAATGGCGCGATCAACGCGGCGGACCTGAAGGTGGTGACCCAGCGCGCGCCCACCGAGCAGGAACTGAAGGACTGCCTCTTCGCCTGGACGGTGGCCCGCCACGTCAAGTCCAACGCGATCGTCTATGCCAAGGATGGCGTGACCGCCGGCATCGGCGCAGGCCAGATGAACCGCCGCGATTCGTCGCGGATCGCCGCGATGAAGGCTGCCGAAGCCGCGCAGACTTATGGCTGGGCAACCCCGCGCACCATGGGCAGTGCGGTGGCTTCCGATGCGTTCTTCCCCTTCGCCGATGGCCTGCTGGCCGCGGCCGAAGCGGGCGCGACCGCGGTGATCCAGCCGGGCGGCTCTATTCGCGATGACGAAGTGATCAAGGCCGCCGACGATGCCGGCCTTGCCATGGTCTTCACCGGGATGCGCCACTTCCGCCATTGATCGCCCGCGATCCGGGATGGACCGTTTGGCATTCGTCAGCGCGCGCTCATCCAGATTAAGGCCGTTTGAAGGCACCGTTCAGGACAGGGCAAGCGCCTTACATCCATACCGCCCATCGACGGCGGAACGAGAGTTTACGATTGGACGTTGAAATGAGTTTTTTGAAAACCGAATTCGCGCGCTTTTTCATGCTTGGCTTTGCCGGCGGCGCGGTCCTCGTGCTGGGCACGCTGGGCATCGGTTCTGCGGTCGACATCGCGAACGGCATCGTTCCCGCCGCGCAAGCCGCGCAGGCTAACTGAGCCGCACGATGCGCCGCTTGGCCGCCCTGCTCCCGCTACTTGCCGCTTTCAGCGCCTGCACCCAGGCCGCACAGGCAGAGCAGGCGGTTGCCGCTCCGGCGGCTAAAGTTCAGTCCAACGACGTGGGCCCGCGTGAGACCGCCATTTTCGCCGGTGGCTGTTTTTGGGGCGTGGAAGCGGTTTTCAGCCATGTGAAGGGCGTGACGAGCGCCGTTTCCGGCTACTCCGGCGGCACGCGGCAGACCGCACAGTACGATGTGGTCAGCGGTGGTGACACCGGCCATGCCGAAGCGGTTCGTGTCACCTGGGACCCGAAGGTGGTCCGTTACGATCAGCTTTTGCGCATCTACTTTTCGGTGATCGCCGATCCTACCCTGCTCAATCGCCAGGGGCCGGACACGGGCAGCCAATATCGCACCGCGCTGATGCCGCTTAATCCCGAACAGGCGCGGGTCGCCAAGGCGTATGTCCAGCAGCTGGGCCAGGCAAAGCTATGGTCGCGCCCGATCGTAACCCGGATCGAGCCGTATCGCGGCTTCTTCCCGGCAGAATCGCACCATCAGGATTTCGCGCTGCGCAATCCCGATCATGGCTATATCGTGCGGTGGGACGCCCCCAAGGTGGCGGCACTGAAAGCCACCTACCCTGCCCTCTACAAGCCGGGCTTCACGCGCAACTGAGCGCGACCGTTGCGCCCGCGCGTTGGCAGGGCCATATCGGCTTCATGCCCGGGCATTCCCATCACGAACATTCAGGTGACAACCTGGTATCCGCCGCACGCAACGCGCTGGTCGATGCGGGCGAACAATGGACCGACATGCGCGCAGACGTGTTCGATGCGCTGGCCTCGTGCGAGCGTCCCGCCTCCGCCTATGATCTGGCCGAAAGGGTATCCGGCCAGCGCGGCAAGCGCGTGGCGCCCAACAGCGTCTATCGCATCCTGGATTTGTTCGTGCGCACCAATCTGGCCCGCCGCGTGGAAAGCGCCAACGCCTATATCGCCAACAGCCACCCGGGCTGCCGGCATGACTGCATCTTCCTTATCTGCGATTCGTGCGGAAACGCGGTCCACATCGACGATGATCGGCTGACCGGTTCGCTGATCGGCGCCGCAAAGGACGCTGGGTTTGCCGACGTGCGCCCCGTGGTGGAATTGCGCGGGATCTGCGCGTCCTGCAACTGACGGCGGGGCACATGCCCGGTGAGGAATACTGTACCTTGCGGTTTTTCCTGTCATTCAGGGCATGACGCTCATAATGCTTGTTGTCCTGTTCGACAGAATAACAATGCGTGTGTAGAACCCTTTCATGACAGCCGACCCGGCAACCCCTCTCCTCGATACCGTCAACACTCCTGACGACTTGCGCAAACTGAAGCCGACCCAGCTGCGCCAGCTGGCGGACGAACTGCGCACGGAGATGATCAGCGCCGTGGGGCAGACCGGCGGGCACTTCGGTTCGGGCCTCGGCGTGGTCGAGCTGACGGTGGCCTTGCACTATGTGTTCAATACGCCGGACGATCGCCTTATCTGGGACGTGGGCCACCAGGCCTACCCGCACAAGATCCTGACCGGCCGGCGGGACCGCATACGCACTTTGCGCCAGGGTGGCGGCCTGTCCGGCTTCACCAAGCGTTCCGAGAGCGAGTACGATCCGTTCGGCACGGCGCACAGCTCCACCTCGATCTCGGCCGCGCTCGGCTTTGCGATTGCCAACAAGCTGACCGGGGCACCGGGGCGCGGCATCGCGGTGATCGGTGACGGCGCGATGAGCGCGGGCATGGCCTACGAGGCGATGAACAACGCGCGCGATGCGGGCAATCGCCTGGTCGTGATCCTGAACGACAATGACATGTCGATCGCGCCGCCGGTGGGGGGGCTTTCCGCTTATCTCGCGCGGCTGGTCAGTTCCGGCCAATTCCTGGGCCTGCGCGAACTGGCGCGCAAGTTTGCCCGCAAGCTGCCCCGCCCGCTGCACAACGCCGCCCGCAAGACCGACGAGTTCGCGCGCGGCATGGCGATGGGCGGCACCTTGTTCGAGGAGCTGGGCTTCTACTATGTCGGCCCGATCGATGGGCATGACTTGGACGCCCTGGTTCCGGTGCTGGAGAACGTGCGCGATGCCGCCGCCGGCCCGATCCTGATCCATGTCGTCACCCAGAAGGGCAAGGGGTACGCGCTGGCCGAAGCGGCGGCTGACAAGCTGCACGCCGTCCAGAAGTTCGATGTGATCACCGGCGAGCAGGTGAAAAGCGCGGGCGGCCCGCCCAGCTACACCAATGTCTTTGCCAAGGCCCTGCTGGCCGAGGCCGAGAAAGACAGCCGCATCTGTGCGATCACCGCGGCAATGCCTGGCGGCACCGGGCTCGACAAGTTCGCGCAGACCTTTCCCGATCGCTCTTTCGACGTGGGTATCGCCGAACAGCACGCCGTCACTTTCGCCGCCGGCCTCGCCGCGCAAGGGATGCGCCCGTTCTGTGCGATCTATTCCACCTTCCTGCAGCGCGCGTTCGACCAGGTGGTGCACGACGTCGCGATCCAGAACCTTCCCGTGCGCTTCGCCATCGATCGCGCCGGCCTGGTCGGTGCAGACGGCGCGACGCACGCCGGTTCGTTTGACGTGACGTACCTGGCCACGCTGCCCAACCTGGTGGTGATGGCGGCGGCGGACGAGGCGGAACTGGTTCACATGGTCCACACCGCCGCCGAATATGACGCCGGGCCGATCGCTTTTCGTTACCCGCGCGGCAACGGTGTGGGCGTCGATCTGCCGGAAACGCCGCAGTTGCTGGAAATCGGCAAGGGCCGCCTGGTGCGCGAAGGCACGAAGGTGGCGCTGCTCTCGCTCGGCACCCGCCTGGCCGAAGCGCTCAAAGCCGCTGACTTGCTGGAGGCCAAGGGGCTATCCACCACCGTTGCCGATCTGCGCTTTGCCAAGCCGCTAGACACCGACCTGATCCGCAAGCTGATGATCAGCCACGAAGTCATCGTGACGGTGGAAGAAGGCTCGATCGGAGGCCTGGGCGCCCACGTCCTCACCATGGCGAGTGACGAGGGCCTGACCGATTCGGGCCTCAAGATCCGCACCATGCGCCTGCCCGACGTGTTCCAGGATCATGACAAGCCCGAGAACCAGTATGACGAGGCTGGCCTGAACGCGCCGCAGATCGTCGATACCGTGCTCAAGGCGCTGCGCCATAACAGCACCGGCGTGGCCGAAGCACGGGCCTGAGCTCCATCATCGTCCCGGACTTGCTCCGGGACGGTCTGGCTCGCGAGCCCCGGTGGACTGGCTAGGCGCGCAACGCCGCCACGAACAGCAGCACCAAACCCCCCACCGCGATTACCATCTGCGGTGGTCGCAGCTTCTCGAAGTAGCGCGGGGCCGCGCCGGATCGCGCCGCGAACGGATCGTAGATCAGCGACGAGAGATAGCCCACCGCCAGTAACGGCAGGGCCAGGATCGGGGGCAGCACCAGCGCGATCAGCCCGCTCCAGAAGCGCACGCCGAACACCACGATCTGAGAAGCGCGCGGACCTCCGGCGGTAAAGAAGCTCAGCCCGCGCACCACGCCCGCCAGGAAGATCAGGATCGCGGAAGCCCACAGGCAGCCCAGCGTCATGGCCCAGGGGATGCCCAGCAGCGCCAGGATGCCCGCAACCAGGATAACGGTGGTGGGTCCGTATCCCAGGACAAGGCTGAGCCATGGCGTATGGGCCGGCGTATCGGTTCGCGGTTGGGTCACACTCGCAGCAATGCGCGAGCGGGCGGCAGGTTCACCGCCCTGCCCGCGAAGGCAGGAGCGGTGACGCAAATCTTCAGCGTGGCCGCACGGCGGGATGCATTCCCGCTTCCTGCGCTTCCAGCCCCGCCTGCGGCAGGCCGCGCAAGTCATCACCCGGATCGCCATCGTCCAAGGTCTCGACATGCATCCAGCGCTTCACGATCCGCGAGAGCACCAGCACCACCACCGCGACGCCGATCGTGACCCAGCCGATCTTGGAATAGATCGCCAACGTCAGTTCCTTGCTCATCTCGCCGCTTTCACCGCCGGTCGCCTCGCCGATCTTGCCGGCCACGAACTGGCCGACCGCGGTCATGTAGAACCACGCGCCCATGATGAAGCTGCCCAGGTGCGCCGGCGAAAGGCGCGTCATGGCGGACAGGCCCACCGGGGATAGACAAAGCTCGCCCGTGGTCTGCAGCAGATAGACCAGGAACACGAAGATCACCGGCGTCAGCGCCGCCATGCCCACGCTCTGCGCGCCCCAGACGAAGACCAGGAACGAGAGGCCCACCTGCACGAGCGCGAAGCCGAACTTGGCGGGCGCTGACGGCTCGATGCCCTTGCGCCCCAGCCATTGCCACAGCCCGGCGAAGATCGGCCCCAGCATGATGATGTAGATCGGGTTGATCGACTGGAACAAGCTGGTCGGCACGCCGCCACGATCCACGTACTTGTCCGTATAAAGGTTGAGACTGCCGCCTGCCTGCTCGAACAAGCCCCAGAACACCGGGTTCAGCGCCACCAGAAACAGGATCGCGAACATCCGCTCGCGCGGTTCCTTGGGCAGCTTGAACGCCTCGTAAAGCGTATAAAGCAGCATCGCCACGCCCGATACGATCAGCAGATTCTGGATCGCGCCCTGGTATTGCACCAGCAGCCAGATCACGCCGACAGAAGCCACGCCCACGGCATAGAGGCTCCACTCACGATTGGTGGGCAGCGCCTTGGGCGGCTCGCCCTGTCCTTTCAGCGCCGGCTTGCCCAGCATGAAGATGATCAGGCCCAGCACCATGCCGATGCCGGCCAGGCCGAAGCCCCAGGACCAGCCCAGCGTCTGCCCCAGGTACCCCACCAGGATCGTGCCCAGCGCCGCGCCGGTGTTCACGCCCATGTAGAAGATGGTGTACGCGGCATCGCGGCGCGGATCGGTCATCCGATAAAGCTGGCCCGCGATCACCGAGATGTTGGCCTTCAAGAAGCCGGAGCCGACCACGATCAGGGCCAGTGCCAGCCAGAACACGTTGATCGCCGGGTCCGCCTGCTTGACCAACGGGTCGGTCACGCCCTGCATGCCTTCGTACGCCATGCAAAGGTGGCCCAGCGCCAGGATCACGCCGCCGAACACCACGGCCTTGCGCTGACCCAGGTAGCGATCCGCCAGATATCCGCCCAGAACCGGGGTGATGTAGACCAGACTGTTATAGCCGCCGTACATCAGGTTGGCCTTGCCGTCGCTGAACAGCCAGAACTGCGTCAGGTACAGAACCAGCAGCGCGCGCATGCCGTAGTAGGAAAAACGTTCCCACATTTCGGCATAGAACAGCACGAACAGGCCACGGGGATGCCCGGCGAACTCCTCGCTCTTGCGGGTGGAGATGACACCACCGATCACCAGCACCGCAAAGAGCGCAACCGCGGCGATCGCCGCGATCCAGTCACCCTCGTTCCAGCTCCCCATGCTTTTCATGCGGTATCCTTGTTGTTTTGCCCATGACCCAAGCGGCACACGCTAGCGTCCGCAGAAGTCCAAGCAAAGCGCCATGATGCATACCCACGGCAGGGGGGTGCCCCGTACTTGCGCGGCACAAAAAGCAAAATTACTGTACAAAAGTCATCTTTCGTTGCGGAAAATCCGAAATAGTGGCACTTCAACATATGGTAGGAACAGTGTCTCAGCCTATCGGGACACTGAAGATGGGGGCCACATGATCAGGTCTGAGTTGCTGCAAGCGTTGGCGAAGGAAAATCCCGAGCTGCGGCTCGACGACGTGGAGCGTGCGCTCGATACTTTCTTTGACGAGATCGG
>NZ_CAXYKL010000234.1:0-5480 GCF_964277725.1 uncultured Novosphingobium sp.
CGTGTCGCCGCGTTCGAAACCCCGACGGACAGCTTCACGCTGGTGAATGCACAACTCAACATCCGGCCCTGGGGTAACGAACGTCCGCTCTCGTTCGCGCTTTCGGCGAACAACATCTTCGACGTGGACGCGCGCCGCCATGCCTCGTTCCTGAAGGACTTCGCGCCGCTTGCCGGACGAGACTTCCGCATCACCGCCCGCGCTAGCTTCTGATGGGGTACACCAGCGTACGAGACACATGGCCATTTGATGGGAAGGGTGGCGGACAGGGTGGGATTCGAACCCACGGTGAGCTTGCACCCACGGCGGTTTTCAAGACCGCTGCCTTAAACCACTCGGCCACCTGTCCCGCTCGCGAAGTCGCATAGCCGAATGGGCGGCGGGCGCAAGCGGGTGGCTGCGGTAAAGATGCGATCAAACGCGCCAGATGGCCCCGAAACCTGGTTCGCGGGCATTCCCATAGCCTGAGCTTTGTGCGAGACCCTGGCGAATGAGACGACGCTTTCCGCTTCGCCTGCTGCGCCAGGGTTTGATCTGCACGCTTCTGGCCGCGATTCCGCTACCTGCCATTCAGGCCCAATCCTATAGCCAGAGCTTCGACAGCTATCTGCAGAGCGTGGGCGACCGCGCCCGGCGAGAAGGCGTATCCGAGGCTACCATCAGCCGTGTCCTGAGCGGACTGACTCCTAATCCACGGGTGGTCGAGCTTGATTCGGCGCAGCCATCGCGCAGCGGCACGCCCCCGGCGACTGCGCCCTATATCGCCACCCACGTGGATAGCGCCCGGATCTCACGCGGGCGTGATCGCTACTCTCGCGACACCGGCCTGATCCCGCAGATCGAGCGCCGCTACGGCGTGCCCGGCTCGATCCTGATGGCGATCTGGGGGCACGAGACGAATTACGGCAGCTACACCGGTGATTTCGACTTGCCGCGATCTTTGGCCACTCTGGCATGGGAAGGCCGCCGCCGCGCCCTGTTCGAAGGCGAACTGATCGCGTTGCTCAAGATGGTGGATCGCGGTGTGCCGACTTATCGCCTTAAGGGCAGTTGGGCCGGTGCTTTCGGCAATCCGCAATTCCTGCCGTCGGTCTACCTGCGCCTTGCGGCGGATGGTGACGGCAATGGCACCAGCGATATCTGGTCCAGCGATGCCGACACGCTGGCGTCGATCGCCAACTATTTCCGCGATGCCGGCTGGCGTCCGGGCCAACCCTGGGGCGTACGCGCGACGGTCTCTTCCAGTTTCGCAAGCGCAGGCACTGCGACGCGCCTGGCCGCTCCCAGTTGCGACCGGGTCTTCGCCCGCCATGCCCGCTGGATGACGGTGGCTGAGTGGAAACGATTGGGCGTCGCGCCGCTCTCATCCATTGGCGATAATGTTCTTACCTCGTTCTTCCAGCCAGACGGGCCGGGTACGCCCGCCTATCTGTTAACCGGTAATTATCGGGTCATCCTGCAGTACAATTGCTCGAACTACTACGCATTGTCCGTGGGATTGCTTGCCGATGAGATTGCCCGTTAAACACCGCCTGGCTTGGGCGGGGCTGCTTCTTGCCGGAACCGCCGAGATCGCGATGGCCCGGCCCGACGATACCGCTGGTACGACATCGGTTCCTAGTGGACCGGCTGCCGATTACCCGGTCACCGTGGGTGAGCCCTTCACGATCAATTCGTCCACATGGACGCCCGCGAACCAGCTCAACTACGACGCGGTGGGATATGCCACTGTCGGGGCCTCCCTGGTCGGCGTATCGGGCGCGCACAAGACGTTACCGCTGCCATCTTACGCCGAAGTGACCTCGCTGGAGACCGGGCACACGATCCTGGTGCGGCTCGTCGAGCGTGGACCGATGGTGAACGAAACGCTGATAAGCCTTTCCGATGCCGCCGTGCGGCAGCTGGGCCTGCCCGCTGGCACGCGATCGGCAGTGCGTGTCCGTCGTGTCAATCCGCCCGAGGTGGAGCGTGCCGCGCTTCGCACCGGCGGCACCGCGCCCGTTCGGATGGATACGCCGGAATCGCTCCTGAAAGTTCTGCGCCGCAAGTTGGCCGAGCAATCACCGCTGATGCCGCCGCCCTCCACGCCGCCGCAGATGCCGGCGATCCCATCAGCGGGTGCGCTGACGGCCGTGCCTCCATCGAAGGTTGTGGACAAACCAAAAGCTTCCGAACCCAAGGCACCGACACCCAAGGTTGTGGAAGCGGAGCCGGCAAAGAAGCTGCCGGCAGCGCCGCTCCCCAAGAAGCCCGCCGCCCCGCCAGCATCCGTACCGCCCGCGCCGGCCGCTCTGAAGCCGCCAAAGGCCCCGCCCTTAGCCAGGACGACCAACGGTTCGCACGTGGTCCAGGTCGCCGCTTTCTCCACCGCCGAGCGTGCCCGAAAGGTCGCCGCCCAGCTTGGCGGGCAGGTCAGCGCCACAGGCAAGCTGTGGCGCGTCAGGCTTGGGCCGTTCGCCGGCATCAAAGACGCGTCACCGGCCTTGGATAAGGCCAAGGCTGCGGGCTATAGGGATGCACGAATCCAGCGAGCCGACTGAGATCGACTGAGCCGCGCCACGCTGGACGCACCGCGAATCTCGTGGTGTTCAGGAGTGCGCGGGTCTTGAAGCGGTTGTTGACGTTTGTCTTTGCGTTGTCCCTGTCGGCCAGCGCGTCTGCCGCCAATCCGCCACAGCCGCCCGAGGTTTCGCGCGTGCCGGTCAGCATGCTGGTCGACCTTGGTTCTGGCGAAGTCCTCGTGTCGCATCGCGCCGATGTCAGCTTCCTCCCCGCTTCCGTCACCAAGGTGATGACCGCCTACGTCGCTTTCGAGGAGATCGGCGCCGGCCGCTTGTCGCTGGATCGCGAGTTCGTCGTCCCGCCGGAGATTTCCGCCGGGTGGTTCGCCAAGGGCACGACCATGTATCTGAAGCCGAACCAGGTGGTGACGGCCGACGGGCTGCTCCACGGCATCATGACCGCGTCTGCGAACGATGCGGCGATGGTTCTGGCGAACGGATATGCCGGGTCGGTCGACACCTGGACCCTGATGATGAACGATGCGGCCCGTCGGCTGGGCATGACGCATAGCCACTATAACACGCCCAACGGCTGGATGGACGACGGCCAGACGTTCGTGAGCGCGCGCGATCTCACCCGCCTGGCCGATGCGATGACGATGCGCTACCCGCAGCTTTACAAACATTTCTCAGGGCAGAAGACCTATCGGTGGCGCGACATTCCCATGCGCAGCCACGACCCCACGGTTGGCGTGATCCCCGGCGCTGACGGTATCAAGACGGGCTACACGCGAGAGGCGGGATACAACTTCCTGGGATCGGCTGTCAGGGATGGCAGGCGGCTGGCGATGGTGCTGGCAGGAGCACGCACCCATTTCGATCGTGACGCCGCCGCACGCGCATTGCTGGAGTGGGGTTTCACGCAATGGCGGGCCTATCCCCTGTTTGCTCAAGGAGCGACGGTCGCCACGGCGCAAGTGCAAGATGGCTCGGCGATGGCGGTGCCTCTGGTCGCCAATCGTGCGCTCTACGCCACCGTGCCGCGCGCGGCGAAGTCCCACGTTCGCCTCAAGGTGCATTATCGCGGGCCGCTGGTCGCGCCGATCGTAAAGGGTGCGCGCGTTGCCGAGCTGGAAGTGCTGGTCGACGGCGTAGAGCCCTCACGCATTCCGCTCTATGCTGCCGAGGCCGTACCAGTTGCTGGCGTGCTGGCGCGGATGCGCAATGGCCTCATCAACTTGTTCTCCTCATGACCGCGGGTCGTTTCATCGCGCTGGAAGGCGGGGAGGGGGCGGGCAAGTCCACCCAGGCGCGGATGCTGGTCCAAGCTTTGGAAGCGCGCGGCAAGCAGGTCGTGCTGACCCGCGAACCGGGCGGCACTTTGGGCGCGGAGGCGATCCGCTCGCTGTTGCTCGATCCATCCGGGCCCGGATGGCTGCCCCGCGCCGAGGCACTGCTGTTTGCCGCCGCCCGATCCGACCATGTCGAGCGGCTGATCCGTCCTGCGCTTGCTGCCGGCCAGTGGGTGGTCTGCGACCGTTTTCTGGATTCGAGCCGCGCGTATCAGGGCGGCGGAGGCGGTCTGGACGATGCGGATCTGTTGTCCCTCCACAGCATCGGCAGCGAAAACCTGTTGCCGGATCTGACGGTCCTGATCACCGTCTCGCCTGAAACCGCGACCCGCCGCCTGGATGAGCGCGACAAAGGCAAGAGCGATGCGATCGGCGCCCGCTCCGCCGAGTATCACGGCAAGGTCGCCGCCGCGTTCGAGCATCTCGCGCAGCGTGATGCGGCCAGATTCGCGAAGGTCGAGGGGGAAGGGCCGCCTGAGGCCGTCCACGCTCGGCTGATGCGGGCGATCGAGCCCCTGCTTTGAACGCTTCGGCTTTCATCGGCCAGGATGCCGCTTGGCGCGAATGGTCGCTCGCGCTTCAATCAGACCGGTTGCACCATGCCTGGCTGCTGGCGGGGGCCAAGGGGCTGGGGAAGGGCGGATTCGCTCTGGCCGCAGCGTGTGAGCTTGTTCGTGAAGGAGGCGCGCCGGTCGATCCAGCAAGCCATCCCGACATCCACGTTCTCTCGCACTTGCCGGCTACCGACGACGAGGCAAAGAAAAAGGCTGACGGCAAGCCGTACCAGACCAAGCGCAACATCACCGTGGATCAGATCCGCGGTATGATCCGTCGCCTCAGCACCAAGCCAACCATGGGAAGCCGCCGCGCGATCGTCATCGATCCGGCTGACGATCTGGAAAAAGGCGCGGTCAATGCGCTGCTAAAGGCCTTGGAAGAGCCGCCCGCCGGCACGTTTTTCCTGCTGATCGCGCACCAGCCCGGTCGTCTCTTGCCAACGGTCCGCTCGCGGTGCCGGGTGCTGCGTTTTGCGCCGCTTGGCCCTGATGAGCTTGCGGCCGTGCTCAGACGTGATCATCCCGAGGCCGATGCCGCGCTAAGGGAAGCGGCAGTCGCGGCGGCGGACGGCTCGCCCGGCCTCGCGCTGGCAGTGGTCGAGCATGACCTGGCCCGAATCCATGCCTTGATGATGCGCATCCTGCATCTGGGCGACGATGACCTTCGCGCGCGTGGCGAACTGGCGGACGCCATGGGCGCGCGACCATCGCGTGATCGTCAGCTCGCGGTGCTCGAACTGGCTCGCGCGACGCTGGCGAGCCAATTGCGCGAAGCGTCGCCTCACCGACAAGCCGCGTTGATCGAGGCTCATTCCACGCTGACACGCCTCTCGGCGCAGGCCCCGACCTACAATTTCGACGCCGGGCTGCTCATATTGGAGATTGGCGGCTTGCTGGCCTCCGCCGCGATGCCTAGAGATGCGGCACGCCACCCCTGAGTTAAAAAGAAAGTCGCGACGCCGCATGGGCGAGCCCTACTACATCACCACCGCGATCAGCTATCCCAACGGGCGACCCCACATCGGGCATGCCTACGAAGCTATCGCTGCCGACGTCATCGCGCGCCACCG
>NZ_CAXYKL010000235.1:0-3553 GCF_964277725.1 uncultured Novosphingobium sp.
TTAAGCGTCGCCTGTGCTGAGAATACTTGTGGTAAGCCACGTTTCTGCAATGCGCCATGCCCGCTCATCGTCAACATCGATCCATCCAAGATCGCTGCAATCGCGGATGCCAGCAGTACGGTCGGATGTCAGGCGCCGCATTCCTTCGGTCAGAGAGGGCTTTTCCAATCCCCGGAGTGCGTCAAACAGGCCCTTGCCAACAGCGAAGACACCCGTATCGAAGCAATCATATACCGCGAGGCCCTTGCCTATGCTGATTAAGCGGTCGCCATCCGTCTGAGCACACGTCACATCGTCAAGATCGATCCAATCGTGATCGATCCGACGGTCAATCCCGAGCGATGCGCCGCCACCCGTATCGGCATGAGCCATTCGCCGATAAAATTCCGGTTCGACGAGATGGTCGCACATCGCGAGGATCGCCTCCTCACCGTACAGCAATGGTTCCGCTGCGAGCAACGAAGAGCCGTTGGGATAGCGATAATTTTCTACCCGGACGGTTTCGACTGTGATCGGCCAGTCTTCGGCCGCGACATAGGCTTCGATCGTCTCCGCCTCATAGCCGACGACCACGACTGTTCGCGCCAGCCCCGCCTGCGCCATGCCGGACACGGCATGGGCAAGCAGCGTCCGCCCGGCCACGCAGCAGAGCGGCTTGAGCGGGGCGACAGCGCGAAGGCGTGAGCCTTCGCCTGCCGCGAGAACGATACCGGTTTCGATCATTCGGCCGCTACGGCAATGAACTCGTCGACCGCCTGCGCCGCAAGGTCATCGGTCATCTGAATACGCGGATGCTTGCAGAAATACGCCGACGCCGCGTCGATCGGCCCGGCCAGGCCGCGATCCTTTGCCAGCTTGGCGCACCGGATCATATCGATGGCGACGCCCGCACTGTTCGGGCTGTCCTCGACGGACAGGCGCAACTCCAGGTTCATCGGTACACCGCCGAACATCGTCCCTTCCATCCGCAGGAAGCAGATCTTGTTGTCATTTTGCCAAGGTACATAGTCGGACGGGCCGATATGAACATTGTCGTCGTGCAGCCGCTCCGCAGCGACCGACTGCACCGCCTCGGTCTTCGAGATTTTCTTCGAGGCAAGGCGGCGATGATTGGACATGTTGAGGAAGTCGGTGTTGCCGCCGGTATTAAGCTGGTAGGTCCGCTCCAGCTTGACGCCCCGCTTGGCGAATAGATCGGTGAGCACGCGGTGAACGATGGTGGCGCCGAGCTGCGCCTTAATGTCGTCGCCGATGATCGGGACACCAGCCTTGGTGAAGCGGTCCGCCCATATGGGGTCACTGGCGATGAATACGGGAATGTTGTTCACGAACGCCACACCCGCCTCGAGCGCGCATTCGGCGTAGAACTCACTGGCGGCCTGCGAACCCACCGGCAGATAGTTCATCAGCACATCGGTCTTGGTCTCGCGCAGGGCGGCTACCACTTCCGCCTTGGAGGCCTCCTTCTCACCCGCGAGCAGGAATGTCCGATGGTCGTCATATTCCGACATATGTTCGGCGACGCCGTCAAGAACATGCCCCATCTGCACCTTGGTCCCCGTGAGAGGCACGGTTTCGCAAAAGACGGTGGTGCAGTTGGGCTTGGCGAAAATTGCTTCCGCTACGTCCTTGCCGACTTTTCGCTGGTCAATATCCCAAGCAGCTACGACATGGATATCGGTCGGCTTATACCCGCCCAAGTCCCAATGCATGAGCCCGACCGTATCATTTGCGCCCTCGCGATAATAGGAAAGCCCCTGCACGAGAGAGCTGGCACAGTTGCCCACCCCTACGATGGCAATGTTGATGGCCGGCATTACTTCTTGATTCCTTCTCTATATGGAAAATGATTTTCCGGCACTGTGAAGCGATTTTCGACGGTGCGATGCTGGAAAAGTCCAACGATGAGGATGATGTTCAGCGGGATGAGCTCAAACCACCAAAAGAGGCGTGGATTGCTGAAAAGGCAGGCAAGGAAAATGGCATAGACCCGGACATTGGCGGACAGCAGGCTCATCAGCCGCATCGGCCTGACGGCCAGGGTGGCATATCTTGCCGCAAGCTCAGCGGGCGATTGGTGCCGCGCCAGCGCGTGGTCGAACCGCGCGGCAACCCGGTCCAATAATCCCCAGCAATGATCATAAAGCTGGACAAGCGGATTGCGGCTGGGTGCAGGGCTGGCGATCGTCGCCACCGCATTCCGGCGCCGGTGAAAGCGGGCTCGCTCGCTCTCGTACATATTGGATTGGACCATATGTGCGATGCCTGCGGCGACCGCCAAGGCCCAGGCTTCCAACGTGCCGATGGAGACGGCCAGCGAAACATAGATGAGGACGAAAACGCCATGGTCGCACAACCCGTCCAGCGCGCGTCCCAGCGGACTGGCTGTGCCCGTGGCCCGCGCAATCATCCCGTCCATCCCGTCGGCGACAAGCCAGCAGACGGACAGGAGCAGGCCGACAACGGCAAGAGGCCACATCTCCCACCGGCTGTAGGCCAGCGCGGCCGATGTGCCTAAAGCCAGCCCGGCCAGGGAAACGGCATTGGCCGAGATCCCGCGCGCGATGAACCAGGGCACGAGAAAGCGTGCCGCTGGATGAATAATCCAGAGATTTGTCGGATCTTCTATCCGTCGGTCCCGTGAGGTATCGGGGATGGTAAATGTCATTAAATCGTAATGTATGAGCCTAGCTGTCTGACTTGCAAGTGATTTGCAACGAGCCTGTCACGCGTCGATCAGGCTGGTCGCTGAGGCAGGCTAGAGTTGGCGGTCAGCTCTGCGGTACCATGGCGGCTTGATGGATGGCGCCGTCATGCCGTTCTCAAGGCAGTTTGCCGGGATTGATCGGTCGTGGTTCGACGACTTGTCAATACCACGGCTGGAGCTCCGGCTCGCCAATCATCCCGCGTCGAATCTCTTTCACAGGACCACGCACAACGTCTCCCCGCTGGCTTCTGCAGGGGACCGCGATCGTCATCGAAGGTCTGACGGATGCAGATCGGTTAGGTGGCGCTAGCTGAGTAAGCAGCGGCCAAGCTGCAATTAACGAGCGTCCGCTTTCGGGAGGGGGCCGCCCGCCGTTGAATGACTGCAATTGGGTCAGCTTGCTCAACTTTACATTTACGCTCCCTGGCTTGAGTCTAGGTTGGCTGCCGCAGACTGAATGGCGTCGGTGACATCTTGAACGCCCTCGATCAGCCACACCGCGTCCTCAAGCAGGAAGCGCCAGCCGTTGACGTGTTTGATGTGCATTGCCCGGCTTACGACTGCTGCATGGGGAATGATGGCCGCACGGCGTACAGCGAAGTCGGAACTGAAAAGCACCGCCGCTAGGTAATCAAAGGCTTTGTCGGGCAAGCCGCGTAGTACGCCGAGCTGCCGCTCTCCAGCCACATTGTTGCGCAGCCTACGGGCCTTGATTTGGTAGCGTGTGCCTTGATTGTCCTGGGCATCGTAGCCGGTCGCCGAGTTCACCGTGGCCTGCTGCCGGTTTGGTGGACACCGAGATAAGGTGTTTTCACTGAACGGAGAGCATCAATGCAGCGAAGGAAG
>NZ_CAXYKL010000236.1:0-6580 GCF_964277725.1 uncultured Novosphingobium sp.
CCCAGGTCGAGGTCCGTTTCCGCGCCATCGTCAGTCACGTAGACTTCGCCATGCTGGTAGGGGCTCATCGTGCCCGGATCGACGTTGAGATACGGATCGAACTTACGGATGCGGACCTTATATCCGCGCGCCTGCAGCAAAGCCGCGAGGCTCGCCGCCATGAGACCCTTGCCCAGCGAGGAAACCACGCCGCCGGTGATGAAAATGTGCCGCGCCATGGGAGATGGGCCTTAAAACGCGTGGCGACGCCAGAGCAAGCGCCCCGGAGCCGAAATCCACGAAAATGAAGTCCAGGCGAAAGCTCCCTTTATGGGAGCCGCCGCCAGCGGTTTAGTTGGCGGCCGAGCCCGCAAGCGGATCGTTCGCGGGAGCAGGGCTCGCCGTCGGAGCCGGTGCGGTGCCGGGAACGGGCGCGGTGCCGGTATTGGCCGTGCCAGCCAGCGGATCGACCGGAGCCTGAACGGGCGCATTACGCTGCAAGGACGTATCCAGTTGGCGTCCGGTGGAAACATTCACCGCCAGCGAGGCCAGGATGATGCTCAGCACCACGAAAATCGTGGCGAGCACACCGGTGGCGCGGGTCATAAAGTTGGCCGCACCACGGGCGGACATCAGGCCGGAAGGGTTGCCGCCCCCGGTACCCAGCCCGCCGCCTTCCGACTGCTGCATCAGGATCACGCCCACCAGCGCGGCGGCGACGAGCGCCTGGACAACGGTCAGGAAGGTGAACAGCATGCAATCCTCAAGCAATCACGGCGCGGCGATTCCATAGGCCCACCGCTCAACGCTCGCGCAGATAAGCCGTACCGCGCCGCCGCGCAAGCCACCCGGGCGGGGGGCGTCGCGACAGCTATGGTATCTCGGCTGATCGTCAGTTGTCTTCCAGGGCGGCTGCCGCGCCGACGATCGCCAGGAAGCTCTCGGCCGTCAGGCTGGCGCCGCCCACCAGAGCACCGCCGACGTCGCGGATAGAGAGCAGTTCGGACGCGTTCTCCGCCTTGACCGAACCGCCGTAGAGAATGCGCACGCCCGCGCCGGCTTCGCCGTAAATCGAGACGAGCTTCGCCCGGATAGCCTTGTGCATCGCGTCCACGTCGTCGACGGAGGGAACCCGGCCGGTGCCGATCGCCCAGACCGGTTCGTAAGCCACGGTCAGCTTATCCACCGCGCCATCGCTGTGTGGGCACGAGCCTTCCAGCTGGCCGCCGACCACGCTTTCGGCGTTGCCAGCGTCACGTTCGCCCTCAGTCTCGCCAACGCACAGAATCACGGCGAGGCCGGCGCCCAGCGCCGCTTCCGCCTTGGCGCGCACGTCAGCATCGGTTTCAGCGTGCAACGTCCGGCGTTCCGAGTGACCGACGATCGTGAAGTCCGCGCCGGCATCCTTCAGCATCGCTGCCGAGATATCGCCGGTGAACGCACCGCTATCCTTGGCGTGGCAATCCTGCCCGCCGATACCGATCAGTTCCACCGCCTCACGCGTACGATGCAGCAAGGTGGCGGGCGGCGCGATCGCCACCTGCACCTTGGGAAGCCGCGCCGCGCCACGATCAATCGCCCGCGCTTCCGAGAGGCTGGCGCGGGTCCCGTTCATCTTCCAATTGCCGACGATGTAAGGCAGACTTGCCATCTTCAACCCTTGTCCTTGAGCCGAATCCCAAAGATCGGCCCCCCATTTGTGTCGGGCAGCTAGGCCAGCGTGGCCCGGCTTGTCAAAGGCGGTAGCGGCGCTTTGCCCGCCTTGCTGTGTCACTACGGCGCAATGGGACGTCCGCCCCCCTCGCCTAACCGACCCAACAAGATTGCCGAACCGGCATTGCAGGACCGGGCGTAGCCTCCTAAAGCGTCGCGGCTCAGGCCGGTTCCGTCTGCGGATACCGCGCTCAACTCTACGCTGGACGGCCCGCTCGCGCATGCTTCACTTTTTCCGGACCATCATCAAGTCGAAGGTCGGCGCGATCGTCGCCATCGCCATGCTGTGTCTTCTGGCGCTGGCCTTCGTGGCGGCTGACGTCAGCGGCAATCGCGGGGTCGGCGGGGCGAGCAGCGGCACGATCGCCAAGGTAGGGGGCGAAAGCGTGACCGCGGCGGACCTCAACAACGGCGTCAACGAAGCGCTGCAGCGCGTCCGCCAGCAAGACCCCACCTTGTCGATGACCGGGTTCGTGGCGCGTGGCGGGCTGGACATCATCCTCAACGACCTGATCGATCTGAAAGCGCTTTTCGATTTCGGCAAGGACAACGACATTGTCGCGGGTGACCGCCTGATCGACAGCGAACTGCAGCGCCAGGGCGCGTTGCAGCCCCAGGCGATCCCGCGCGATACCGTGGCCACGCGCCTGGTTGCGCGGATGCTGCTGGCCCCGGCCGAATATGGCTCGGTGATGCCGGCCGAGATGGCATGGCGCTATAGCCAGCTTCTGGGTGAAAGCCGCACCGGCACCGTGGTTGTCCTGCCTTCGCTGGCGTTCGCGCCGCAGCAGGCTCCTGGCAATGCGCAACTGGCCGCCTTCTACAAGTCGCACACCAACGCGTTCATCCGCCCGGAGCGCCGGGTGATCCGCTATGCCACCTTTGGCCCCGATGCCGTGAAGAACGTGCCGGCGCCCACCGATGCGGAAATCGCCAAGCGTTATGATGCTGACAAAGCGCAGTATGC
This sequence comes from uncultured Novosphingobium sp., assembly GCF_964277725.1. Taxonomy (NCBI): domain Bacteria; kingdom Pseudomonadati; phylum Pseudomonadota; class Alphaproteobacteria; order Sphingomonadales; family Sphingomonadaceae; genus Novosphingobium; species uncultured Novosphingobium sp. The sequence goes on from NZ_CAXYKL010000236.1 coordinate 2,660, forward strand.
AGCGCTTGAACGCCGCGCAATCATTCAGGTCGTCGCGCCGACCGAGGCCGCAGCCAAAGCCATCGATGCCGAGGTGAAGGCGGGCAAGTCGCTCGACGCGTCCGCCAGCGAGAAGGGTCTGGCGGCGGCCAAGCTGGGTCCATTGGGCAAGCAGGAATTGTCCGCTCAGTCCGCCCCCGCCGTGGCCGACGCCGTGTTCGCCGCGGCGAAGGGTCAGCTTGTCACCGCGCGCAGTCCTCTGGGCTGGTACGTCGTGCGTGTGGAAGCCGTCGACACGCGCCCGGCGCGCAGCCTGGCCGAGGTGAAGACCGAGATCGCCACCACCCTCGCCACCGAAAAGCGCCGCGCCGCGGTGACCGACTATCTCACCAAGATCGAGGAGCAGTTCGAAGGCGGTTCTAACCTGCCGGAAGTTGCCGCAAAGCTTGGCCTGCAACTGCAAGACACCCCGCCGCTGACCGCTGATGGCGCGGTCTACCAGGCTCCTGGGCAAGGCGTTTCACCCGCGCTCAAGCCGATTTTGAAGACGGCGTTCTCGATGGAGGAAAACCAGCCCCAGGTGGCAGAGGCCGAGCCGGGCAAGACCTTTATCGTCTATGATGTCACGTCGGTTTCGCCGTCGGCACCGGCGCCGATGAATGAAATCCTGGGCGACGTGAAGCTGGCCTATGCGCTTGATATGGGCGCGGCCAATGCCAAGGCGGAAGCGCTGAAGGTGCAGGCGGCGCTGCGTAAAGGCGAAAAGGTTGACGCCATTGTCGCGCGGATCGGCAAGAAGCTGCCTCCGGTGGAGCGCGTCGGCATGAGCCGCCCGCAGCTGGTGCAGATGCAGCAAGCCGGCCGCCCGGTCCCCCCGCCGATCCGCCTGCTGTTCGCGATGGCGAAGGGCAGCGCTAAGGTACAAGAAGCACCGGGCAAGCGGGGCTGGTTCGTCGTGGTTTTGGACACGATTCAGCCCGGCGCGGTGGATCGCAAGGACCCGGCGATCGCTGCCGCGCAGCGCGGTCTGGGCAAGGCCTCCGGCACGGAATACTCCGAAGCGCTGCGCAAGGCGATCACCGCCAATGTCGGGGCGACGCGTAACGAAGCCGCGATCAAGGCGCTGCGTGATCAGCTGTCCGGCAAAGCCGCGGCTGAATGACGGCCGATCGCTGACGTGACGGACGCAGGTTTTTCCCAGCAGCGTGAGATCGCAAGCCAGGCTTTGGCGGCAGGCAAGCCGGGGCTGGTCTGGACGCGGCTCGTGTCCGATACCGAAACCCCGGTCGGCGCCGCGCTGAAGTTGTTCGAGCCCGAACGCGGCGATTTTTTGCTGGAATCGGTTGAAGGTGGCGAGAACCGTGGGCGTTACAGTCTGCTCGGCCTCGATCCGGACCTGGTATTTCGCGCCGATGCCGCCGGTTGCCAGATAAACCGGGCATGGCAGGCGGACCGCCAGCAGTTTGAGGCACTGGCACGAGACAGCCTGACAGAGCTTCGCACCCTGGTCGAGGCGTGCCGGATCGATGTTCCCGCGCAGTTGCCGCCTTTGGCCTGCCTGGTCGGCTACTTCGGGTACGAGACGATCGGCCTGGTGGAAAAGCTGCCGCGCGCCCCGCAAAGCCCGCTGGAACTGCCGGACATGCTCTTTGTCCGCCCGTCTCTGATGCTGGTGTTCGACCGGTTGAGCGATGAACTGTACTGCGTTGCCCCGGTCTGGCCAGAGACAGGAACGCCGGGCATCGCTCGGGCCGAGGAGCGCATCGCGGACGCCTTGCGCCGCCTCGCCCAGCCCGCCCCACCAGCCCCGGCGGCAACATCCCTGCCCGACCCCCAGCGCAATCCCGTCATGGCGGCGCAGGACTACCAGGCGATGGTCCTGCGCGCGAAAGACTATATCGAGGCGGGGGACATCTTTCAGGTGGTTCTGGCCCAGCGCTTCACGTGCGAGTTTCCGCTGCCGCCGCTGGCGCTCTACCGCGCGTTGCGCCGCATCAACCCCTCGCCGTTCCTGTACTTCCTGGACCTGCCGGGGTTCGCGCTGATTGGCTCCAGCCCCGAGATTCTCGTTCGGGTACGCGATGGCGAAGTGACGATCCGCCCCATCGCCGGCACCCGTCCGCGCGGCGCGACCGCCGCCGAAGACAAGGCGAATGAGGTCAGCTTGCTCGCCGATCCCAAGGAGCGCGCCGAACATCTGATGCTGCTGGACCTGGGCCGTAATGACGTAGGCCGCGTGGCCGCCACAGGCTCGGTGCAAGTGACGGACAGCTATACGATCGAGCGCTACAGCCACGTCATGCACATCGTGTCCAACGTCGTCGGCCGGCTTGACACCGCCCGCCACGATGCGATCGATGCGGTCTTCGCGGGCTTTCCCGCCGGCACCGTCTCGGGTGCGCCCAAGGTCCACGCGTGCGAGATCATCGCCGAGCTGGAGCCGGAAACGCGCGGTGCCTACGCGGGCGGCGTCGGGTATTTCGCGCCGGATGGCTCTGTTGATTCGTGCATCGTCCTGCGCACCGGCGTGCTGAAGGACGGCGTCCTGCATGTGCAGGCGGGCGCGGGCATCGTTGCCGATAGCGACCCGGCGGCCGAACAGCGTGAGTGCGAGGCCAAGTCCGGCGCTCTGTTCGCCGCTGCGCGTGAAGCGATCCGGATCGCGGCGGAACCAGGCTTTGGCCAGTGACACGTCGGGCCTCGTCCCGGGCTGGACTGAAAGTCGGTTTCAGCACGGCGCTATTGCTGGCTTTCAACCTCTCCGCCTGCGGTAAGGCCGAACAGAAAGCCGCTGCCCGCGAAGCGCCGCCACCGCCGCCTTGCTCTGGCGCGACGTTCGAAGGCACGCCGCTCACCCACTGCATCGCCGATCCCGCCGGTCATACGATCCGGATGGTGCTGGGGCCGCCGGGGGGCAAACCGTATCGCAGCTTGTCCGAACTGGCGGTCGGAATGGGGGACAAGGCGCGCAATGTCGCCTTCGCGATGAACGGCGGCATGTTCGATGCCGAGGGACTGCCGATCGGATACTACGTTGAGAGCGGCAAGCGTGGCCATGCGCTCAACCGCAACGAAGGCTGGGGCAATTTCCACTTGCAGCCCAACGGCGTGTTTTCCGGCAAGGACGGCAAGTGGGCCGTACGCACCGCGCAGGATTTCGAGCAAACCGTTCACGCCCGCCCGGATTTCGGCACGCAATCGGGGCCGATGCTGGTGATCGCAGGCAAGCTGCACCCCCGCATCGATAACGACGGCCCCTCGCAGAAACTGCGCAATGCGGTTGGCGTCGATCGGGAGGGCCGCGCGCATTTCGTCATCAGCGAAGCGCCGATCTCGTTCGGCAAGCTCGCCCGCTATTTTCGCGACGACTTGCATGTCGCCAACGCGCTGTTCCTGGATGGCAGCGTGTCGTCGCTATGGGATCCGCAAATGCATCGCGTCGATGGCGGCCCCCCGCTGGGCCCCTTGATCGTGGTTGAGAAAAGGCACAAGGCGGCACCATGATCCTCGTCATCGACAACTATGACAGCTTCACTTGGAACCTCGTCCATTACCTGATGGAACTGGGGGCCGAAGTGGAGGTGGTGCGTAACGATGCCTTGTCGGTGGGCCAAGCCATTTCCAGCGGGGCGAAGGGGTTCCTGATCTCCCCCGGCCCGTGCACGCCCAACGAGGCGGGGATCAGCCTCGATCTTGTCGGCGCGGCGGCGCAGGCGGGCATGCCGTTGCTGGGCGTGTGCCTGGGGCACCAGTCGATCGGGCAGTATTTTGGCGGCAAAGTGGTCCGCGGCGGGCTGATGCATGGCAAGACCTCGCCCGTAACCCACGATGACAGCGGCGTTTTTGCCGGAGTACCCTCGCCTTTCACGGCCACGCGCTATCACTCGCTGATCGTGGAGGACATTCCCGAGACGCTGCTGGTTAACGCGCGTTCGGACGATG
>NZ_CAXYKL010000237.1:0-22528 GCF_964277725.1 uncultured Novosphingobium sp.
TGATCGAGACGCCCGCGTTGTTGCTGAACAGATAGGCGGCAAACACGCCCAGCCCGTTCTGCCCCGAATTGCCGAACAGCGTGCCGCGCAGAGTCTCCGCGCTCGCACCCGGCACGCGCCCATCGCCAAACTGCCCGGGCACGATCGCGCCGTACCAGTCGGGATCATGGGCCACGAGCAGCCAGCCCACGATCGTTCCCGCCACCATCACTGCAAAGGCGACCGCCAGATCGATTCCCAGCCCGCGCACCGACCGGCTCCAGCCGCCGCCCAAGAACCCGCGCAGCCAGCCGATCAACGACGTGCGCGGACCATAGACCACGAACCAGGCGCGCTGCACAAGCGTCTCCAGATAACCCAGCGTCGCCGTGTCCAGCGAGATGCTCCGCGCGATCGAGAGGCTGGAGGCGACGGTGCGATAAAGCTGCGGCAGGGCCAGCAGGTCCGCGTCCGAGATCCGGCGCAGGCGGCCCTTCTCCATGGCGGTGACGATCGCATCGAGCCGCTGCCAGTCCCCCTCCCGCTCGATGCGGAAACGATCCGAACGCAGCAATGCGGCGGTGAGCAAGTCGGAACTTGGCTCCATCAGCCTTCCCCTCTTGCCCGTATCGAGGGAATAGTCACCCGATTGCTCCCTTGCGCTTGATCGCGAAGTAGGCGTCCAGCAGCCGCGTGCCGATGCGATCGTGCGGGGCCTCGATCACATCCACTCCCAGCTGTCGCAGCCGTTGCAGCACCACGGCACGCTGGCGCAGCAGGCCGTCGGCGGAAACCGCGATCGCCAGCACGTCCAGTTCATTCGGCGCGGCGGCGGCGAGGTCTTCCAGCTCGCTGTCGGCCAAGGTCACGAACAGGACGACATGATGCGCCACCAGCCGGCCGACGCTTTCCAGCATCAGTTCCGCGCTGGTGGGGTCGGTGAAATCAGAAAACACCACCACCAGCGAGCGGCGGGTAAGCCGGGCCGAAAGCGTCGCCATCGCCAGCGTGAAGTTGGGCTCCTCCGCCCGGTAATCCAGCGCGGCGGCGGCCCGTTGCAAGCGATGGAACTGCGCCGATCCCGCCACGAACGGGCTCAGCGCCTCGGGCCGGGCGGCAAAGCCCAGCAGCGCCACCCGGTCCCCGCCCTTCAGCGCGACGTAGGCGGTGGTGAGCGCGGCGCTGATCGCACGGTCCATGCGGGCCATGCCGGCCACCGGCTCGCACATCGCCTGCCCGCAATCGAAAGCGAAGACGATCTGATTGTTGCGCTCTGTCTCCATCTCCTTGGCGTAGAGATGGCGGTGGCGGGCGGACGCCTTCCAGTCGATCCGGCGGCGGTCCATGCCGGGCTGGTACTCTGCCAGAGCCTCGAACTGCGTGCCCTCACCCCGGATGCGCCGGGCGATCAGGCCGAATTGCGCATCACGCAAAAAGGTCTGCAAGCCGGGCGAGCGCACGGCGGCGAGATTGGGCCATACCCGCACCTCGCGCCCCACGGCGACGGCGTGCTGGCGCGCGCCCAGGCCCAGCGGCCCAATCCAGCGCAGCCATGCCGTGCTGACCACGCCAGTGCCGCGCCGGACGGGCGTAAACATCGCCTCGCCCTGCGCCTGTGCCCCCTCACCCGCCAGCGCGGCCACGGCCCGGCCACCTTCGGCCAGGCGCGGATCGCAGGCCAAGGCCGCGTCGACCTGGCTGCGCCGTCCCGACTTGAACTGCGCGTGGAAGCCGAAGCGATGCCGCGCGCCCACCTCTGCGTCTTCGGGCACGGTGACGGTGAAGCTTTCCAACCCGCCCGCGATCAGCCCGTCCACGATGGCAAGCCCCAGCACCAGCAAGGCGAGGGCGAGCACCGCCAGCCAAGCCCCGGGGGCCGTGGCGGCGACCAGCACCGCCACCGGCGCCGCGCCGGCCAGGATCGCGACGGTGCGCGTGGTGGGAAGGAGCGGCGACACTTAGGCTGCCTGCTCCTGCGCAAATGCCTGGAATCCCCGTCCCCTGCTCAGTTGGTGGCGTGCCGCGGCGTCCCGAATGGACGCAACCGAACCACTCCCCCACGTCAGGGGAGGCTGCGTGGGGGCCTGGACGCGAGCGTTTACGCGCCGCCTTGGGCGACGCTCCCCGGCCCCCGGCCCATCCCCGGCGGGGAGGGGAGAAGGATCACGCAAGGCCAACCACAGCAACATTCACCGCGGCGCTTCGGTATTGGCGACCAGCGTGGCGACCAGGTCTTCCACCTGCCGCCCCTCGATCTCGGCCGAAGGGCTGAGCGCCAGACGGTGCCGCAGCACGCCTGCCGCCAGCGCCTTCACGTCATCGGGCAGCACATAGTCGCGCCCATCCAGCGCCGCCCGGCTGCGTGCCGCGCCCGCCAGCAGCACCGCCGCGCGCGGGGATGCGCCCAGCGACAAGTCGCGGCTTTGGCGAGTGGCGCGCATCAGGCGCACGACGTAATCGGCCACCGGCTCGGACAAGGTGACACCCGCCACCGCCGTGGTCGCGGCGGCGAGACGCGCGGGATCGACCACCGCGCTCACCCCCAGCTCCGCCGGATCGGGCAGGCCCCGGTTCTGGGCATAGCGGGTGACGATGGCCCGCTCCTCGTCATGACTGGGATAGGGGACCGAAAGCTTGAACAGAAAGCGGTCCAGCTGCGCTTCCGGCAGCGGATAGACGCCTTGGCTCTCGATCGGGTTCTGCGTCGCCACCACCATGAACTGCTCCGGCAAAGGGTGCCCCGTGCCGTCCAGCGTCACCTGCCGCTCCTGCATGGCTTCCAGCAGGGCGGCCTGCGTCTTGGGCGGGGTGCGGTTGATCTCGTCCGCCAGCAGCAGGTCGCGGAAGATCGGCCCGCGCGTCAGCGTGAACGTGCTGGTCTGAAAGTTGAACAAGTTGGAGCCCAGGATATCGCCCGGCATCAGGTCCGGCGTGAACTGGATGCGGCCGTAATCCAGCCCCAGGCTGGCGGCGAAGCACTGCGCCAGGAATGTCTTGGCAGTACCCGGAGGCCCTTCCAGCAGGACATGCCCGCGCGCCATCAGCGCGATCAGCAAGTGATCGACGATCGCGGCCTGGCCGACCACCGCCTTGGCGATCTCCCCCCGGATGGCGGCGGCCAGGTCCGCCACTTCGGCAAGGGTCATTGTGGTCATCGGGTAAGCGTCCTTTCGAGCGCGTGGAGATCGGCCGCCGCCTTCACCAGCTCCCGCTCGGAGCGGGCCTGGCGCAAACGGGCGGCGGCTTGGGAAAAGGCGTGCTTCGGCTCGCCCCGGGCAACGGCGGCGCGATCGATGGCCAGCGTGTCCGCCGCCTCGTCGCCCGCGCGGGACAAGCCCAGCGCGCGAATCAGGCGGGCGCGCACCGCGTCGGCATAAGGCGGGCCCAGCAGATGCAACCGGCGTGAACGCACGATCAGGCCCGCCGCGTTCGTCACCAGCGCGCGCTTGCCAAAGGCGATGGCGCGGCCCGGCAACAGCGGCGGGCCAAAGCGCAGGAACCCGCGCCAGCCGATCGCCATCGCGGCCAGCAGCAGGCACAGCGTGGCGGCCAGGAACGGCGGCGTGAAGGCGAGTGACAGGAGGTTGGGCTTGAACTCCAGCCCCGCCAGCGTCAGGTCGAACGTGATCGGCGCATCGGGCCCGGCGGCGGCGTTCACCAGCTGCACCGCCAGTTCGGCGCTGGGCCTTTGCGCCATGCCGTAGTTGCTCAGCAGATCGGCATCGAACATCACGATCAGCGGATAGGTCTGCGAGCGATAGCGCGTGGCCGCGTCCGCCGGGCGCAGCGCCTGGCGCGCCATCGCCGGGAACACGCCATCGTCCAGATAGGCTGCAAAGACCCGCCCGTCCGCTCCTTCCACCAGCGGCAGCAGCCCCGGCCCCACACCCGCCAGGGTCCTGCGCGCATCCGGGAAGGTGCCCGCCGCCATGCGCGAGCGCCAGCGCACTTGCGCGCCTTTCGCGCCCTCACTGGCGTTCAGCGTCAGCTGGTCCAGGAAGCCCGGCCAGTTGATCTCTCCGGGCCCGGCAAGCTGCACCCAGCCCTTCTTGGCGCGCAAGTCGCCACTGGGCAGGGGAAAGGCCGTCCACTTGGGCGCGATGACCAGGACCGGGCCGACCCGGCGATGCCGCTCCACCGCCTCGGTGATGTCCTTGCCCTTGGCGGTCGGTTGCGGCGTCAGCACCAGCAGCCCCGGCTGATCGAACCCTGCCTTGGAACGGGAGGTCCGCACGGCATGGCCCTGCCGCTCCAGCAGGTCCGCAACGGCGGCATAGCCGTTCAGCCCCCGCCCCTCGCCATGCGCGCCGCCGTTGTTGGCGCTGCCCTGGGCCAGGCCGTTGCCGATCATCCATAGCAGGGCGACGAAGGCCAGCGATCCGAACACCACCAGCGCCAGCGCGGTGCGCGCGGTGAAGGGATTGCCACCCACCGGCGTCGGGCCCGGCTCGCTCATGCGCGCAGCTCGGCCAGCGCGAAGTCGGCATAGGCGGCGCGGGCCACCTGCCAGTCCCCCGCGTCCAGATCGCGCAAGGCAAACAGGCAGCGCTCCACCACGCCCGCGATCACCGCGAAGGCGGAGCGCGCGGGCGGCGGCAATTGCGGCAGGCCGGCGATCTCACGCGCGGTGCTGGCAGGGATCACGCTGTTGGGGCGGGCGGCGCGAATCTGGCCGACACTACGCAGCAGCAGCAAATGCGCCGCTTCGCCATAGCGGCCTTGCGCGGCCAGCCTGTCCGCATCCTCCAGCAACGCCAGCGCTTCTTCCCGGCTGGGCGTCCACGCCTCGGCCTCAGGCTTGCGCCGCCAGCCCAGCAGCGGCACCAGCAAGCGCCACAGCAGGAACAGCACCAGCACCACGGCCAGCGCGATCATAACCTTTTCCAGAATCGGCCAGGCCGCGATCAGATAGCGGGCGAGCGGGCCGAACACCTTTTCGACCATCTCCTGCAGCCACTCGATCCAGGCCGGCGTCTTGGGGACGGGCATCGGCGGCAGCGGCGCGAACTGGATGTCGGCGGTGGCGCGCACCGCTTCCCAATCACGCGCGACGTCGGCAGCGGTCGGCGAATTCGCGATTGGGGCCCCGGATGCGCTCACGGCCCAGGTGGTGGCATGGCGGGCGAGCGGGCGCAACCGCCAAGGGCAGCGACTGCGCGCGTGAAAGCGTCAGCCTCGCGCGCGCGCCTGGGGGTAAGTGCCCAGCCGCCGCACATACTTGCAGTGGAACGCCAGCTCCTCCATCGCCCGATCGATCCGCGGATCGCCGGGTGCGCCCTCGATATCGGCGTAGAAGGTGGTCATCGCAAAGCTGGCGCCCACCTGATAGCTTTCCAGCTTGGTCATGTTGACGGCATTGGTGGCGAATCCGCCCAGCGCCTTGTAGAGCGCGGCGGCCCGGTTGTGGACCTCGAAGATGAACGTCGTCATCGCCGGGCCGCCCGCCAGCGCCGCGGGCGCCAGCGGTTCGCGCGCCAGGATGACGAAACGGGTCATGTTGTCTGCCGCGTCCTCCACGTTGTTCGCCAGGATATCCAGCCCGTAAAGCTCGGCCGCCAGCGCCGGGGCGATCGCCGCCACGCCGGTATCGCCGCGCTCTTTCACATAGGCCGCGGCGCCCGCCGTATCGGCGTAGGACAGCGGCACCATGTTGTGTTCGCGCAGGAAATGGCGCGATTGGCCCAGCGCCTGCGGGTGGCTGTAGGCCCCGGTGAACGGCCCCTGCCCCAGCGCCATCAGCGCGTGGTGGATCTCCATGAAATGTTCGCCCACGATCGACAGGCCGCTTTCGGGCAGCAGGAAGTGGATGTCGGCGACGCGCCCGTGCTGCGAATTCTCGATCGGGATGATCGCGCGATCGGCGCGGCCGTCCTTCAAGGCGTCCAGCGCATCTTCGAAGGCAAAGCAGGGCAGCGGCTGGCAGCCGGGATCGTACTCCAGCGCGGCGCGGTGGCTGTTGCAGCCCGGTGCGCCTTGCAGCGCCACGGCCCGTGCGGGATCGGCGGCGGCGGCTTCTGCCATCTGTGCCACTAGGGCGCGAGCGGGTTGCGGATAGGATTCCATAACCGGGCGGCGCTTAAGCCCGGTGCGGCGATACCGCAATGGCCAGACCGCACAAGTAAGCCGCAATGGCTCTTGCACTCGCCCCTTGCCGACACTAGAGCGCAGGGCAAATCGACAGACAAGATAGACACCCGGGGCCTGTTCTAAATGGAAGATCGCTTCAATACCATCGCCGGCTGGACGCTGTTCTCCGGAGTCGTGGCTCTGGGCCTCAGCAGCATCAGTTCGCACTATTTCAGCGCGAACAAGCCGCATCATCCTGAAAAGCAAGGCTACGCCATCGAAGGCGTGGAGGCCGAGGGCGGCGGGGCGGCCGAAGTGCCGATCGCCACGCTGCTCGCCACCGCCGATCCGGCCAAGGGTGAGGCGGTGTTCGCCAAGTGCACGTCGTGCCATACCATCAACGCGGGCGGCGCGAACGGCATCGGTCCCAACCTGCACGGCGTGTTGGGTGAGGCGATCGGCCAGGGCGCGGGCGGCTTCGCCTTCTCCGACGCGCTCAAGAGCAAGGGCGGCAACTGGACGTTCGATCTGCTGAACGAATGGCTCAAGAGCCCCAAGGCTTTCGCGCCGGGCACCAAGATGACCTTCGCCGGCCTGTCCAAGGCGGAAGACCGCGCCAACATCATCGCATATCTGAACACGCAGGGCTCCAACCTGCCGCTCCCCGCCGCTCCGGCTCCGGGCGCGGACGTGGCGCCTGCCGGCAAGGGTGCCGAGCCTGCCCCCTCGGGCCCGCAAGCCGCCGCCGGCGCGCTGGCCGCCCCCGCCCCGAAGGAAGAAGGCGGCGATAAGGCCGGTGGCGCAGAAGGTGGTTCGAAGAACCCGTAAGACCTGCGCTCAGGACCCGATTTCTAAGGCCCCGCCCGTCCCCATCCGGATCGGCGGGGCTTTTCGTGTGCGGCGATGCGGGGGCGGAAAAAGTGGCACGCAAGCGCCATCGTCCGCAGGCCAGCGCGGCGATATGGCCCGAAGCAGACGGCAGGCGTGCGGCCGGCACTGGCCTGGCGCGACAGGCTTGGCTCGGCATTCCATCGTGCGACCGGCGAGTGGGGGAACGCGAAAGCAGGACCACACGCTCGGCTTTGAAGTGCAAGACGGCCGGCGGGAAAAGCTCGCAAAAGCCCGCCGGCCCCATTTCCGGCGCTAGTGCCGGCGGGTTATAGTCTTGCATCGCGGTGCAGGCGCCCGTCTTGAGCGCCGGCCGCAAGGCGCGGGACGTTTAGAACGAGGCCTTCGTCCACCCGCACCCGCCATGTCGGATTTCTTCGATGGCTGCGGCGTATAACCTATATGGTTCACATTGTCAAGGCGGGTCAGTCCGGCCACAAACCGCCCCCTTCCCCTCGACCTTACCTTTCGATTGAAGGCGCGACTGCGGTCGGACAATTACATCCTGTTCGTGTCTAGCGAAGTCGAGACACGATAGCGCGAAGCCCAGCTGTCTCGACTTCGCCCGACACGAACGGGGATGGGTACTGTCAGATCAGCGCCATCAAACCACACGTCCCACCAGCGCGCGAAGGCATCCGCCGCGCTTATGGCTGCCCCTTGAACCCCTTGGCGATCACATACCACTCGGACGAATCCTTGCGGCTGGCCGGGGGCTTGGCGTGCTTCACGCTGGTGAAGTGGCGTTTCAGCAGCGCCAGCAGCGCGGTATCGGTGCCGCCCGCCAGCACTTTGGCCACGAACGTCCCACCTGGCGCCAGCGTGGTGATGGCGAAATCCGCTGCGGTTTCCACCAGGCCCATGGTGCGCAAGTGGTCGGTCTGCTTGTGGCCCACAGTGTTGGCCGCCATGTCCGACAAGATGAGGTCGGGTGCGCCTTCCAGCGCCTCTTCCAGAGCGGCCGGTGCGGCATCGCTCATGAAATCCATCTCGAAGATGGTGACGCCCTCGATCGGTTCGGTCGGCAGGAGATCGATGCCGACGACGCGTGCCTTCGGGCTGCGCAGGCGCACCACCTGGCTCCAGCCACCCGGCGCGATGCCCAGGTCAACGGCGCGCTCCACCCCTTTGAGCAGTGCGAATTTCTCGTCCAATTCCAGCAGCTTGTAGGCCGCGCGGCTGCGGTAGCCGTCCGCCTTGGCCTTTTTCACGTAAGGATCGTTCAGCTGCCGCGTCAGCCAGCGGGCCGAGCTGGTCGTGCGCTTCTTGGCGGTCTTCAACCGCTCGCCCGGATCGCGTCCTGATCGGCTCATAGACGATTCTCCGTGGCGGGGCGGCCCGCGTTTTGTGCCGAGCCATGGCCCGAGATCAGGCTGCGCAGGATACCTTCGCGAATGCCGCGATCGGCCACGCCCAGCCGACTGGCCGGCCACAGGTCCAGAATCGCCTCCAGGATCGCGCAACCGGCGACCACCAGGTCCGCCCGCTCGCGCCCGATGCAAGGCAGTTCGCGCCGCTCCTCGATCGCCATGGTCGACAATCGTTCGCTGATCGCGCGCATCGCCTGTGAGGGCACGATCAGGCCGTCCACGGCGCTGCGATCGTATTGCGGCAATTCCAGATGCAGGCTGGCCAGCGTCGTCACCGTGCCGCTGGTGCCCAGCAGGCGCAGCGGCCCACCTTCCGAGGCCGACTCGCGCGCAGGCTGCGTGCGCCGGGCGAACGCGGCGAAGCTTTCGGCGACCAGGCCGTGCATGTGGCGATAGCGCTCCACCCGCGCCTCACGCGTGGTGCCTTCATCGCCGCAGCTTTCGCTGAGCGATACGACGCCCCAGGGCACGCTCTGCCAATCCAGGATGCGCGGCACCGTGTCCGTGCTTTCGATCAGCACCAGTTCGGTGGAGCCGCCGCCGATGTCGAAGATCATGGCCGGGCCCAGCCCCTGCTCCAGCAGCACGTGGCAGCCCAGCACCGCCAGCCGCGCCTCTTCGCGCGCGCTGATGATGTCGAGCGCGATGCCCGTCTCCTCCCGCACGCGCTCGATAAAGGCGCTGCCGTTTTCGGCGCGGCGGCAGGCTTCGGTGGCCACCGACCGCGCCAGGAAGACATTGCGGCGCATCAGTTTTTCGGCACAGACCCGCAACGCGCCAAGCGTGCGGTCCATCGCCTCGTCCGACAAGCGGCCGGTCTGCGCCAGTCCTTCGCCCAGCCGCACCACGCGGCTGAACGCGTCGATCACGGTGAAGTGCTCACCCGATGGGCGCGCGATCAGCAGGCGGCAGTTGTTCGTGCCCAGATCGATCGCGGCGTAGGACTGGCGGTACAGCGGCGGGCGACTGAACGTGGGCGCACCCTCGCCGCGCGAAGTGAACGCGGGTTTGGCGAGCGGAGCGGGGCCGCCTGGCGCTGAAAAGGACCCGGTCGCCACGGCCGGACTCGCAGCCGGGCCTGTTGCCGGACGCTTAGCCAGACCCTCGGCGGTTTGGGCCGATGGCGCATGCGCGGGGCGCGGCCCCGTGTCGTTCTCGCGCGGCGTGACGCTTGTCGGATGCGCCCTGCCGCCCGCGCCGCGGGCATCGGGCGAATCGGCTGCGGCCGGGCGAACCTTGCCCTTGCGCGCATGACGCCGCCTGGCGCGACGCCCCGACATTTCGACCTTCGCTGCCGGCGGAAGTGATTCCGCCATGGAAACATAAACTTTCAAAAAACCATTCCGCCCAGCGGGGCGAATACCTGAACCGGATGCTAACGCGCCCGCGCCTGCTCGGCAAGGGCGCAGCACGGCGGTATGACGGCATCACGAAGATGAGGCCGCAGGAAGGCTCGTCCGGCGCACAAATGGCCGCAAAACAAGCTTGACCCACCCAATTCACCCGCTAGAGAGGCCGCCTCGTTGCCCGATCCTCTAACGGTAAGAGAGCGGACTCTGACTCCGTCAATCAAGGTTCGAATCCTTGTCGGGCATCCACTTCCATCATGTTTTCAGTGCCTTATCAGGTACTTGCGACTTACCTTTGGCTAGGTTTTCGGAACGTCTAGCCAAAACCTTGACCATCGCAGCGTCTGCGTGCGTCGCTCTCATCGAGTCGCCGGCATAGCGAAGATACTCGCGTTCGGTCTTGTGGCCCGTGATTGCCATGCCCTCTTCGTTGGAGCATCCGGCCTCCCGGCACCGCCTAGCGGCGGACTTGCGCAAGCCATGTGGTGAGCAATGCGGGATGCTCGCGGCAATGCACGCCTTCTTGAGCATGTTGTAGAAACCCTTGGGAGTGAACGGCTCGCCGTCCCTTGTCTCAAGCAGCGTCCTGGCACCAAGCGGCCCGGCGTCGAGCGCTTCCCGGAGAGGCGCGACGATTGGCACATCGACGAACGCGCTGGTCTTGCTTTGCGCGAGACGAATGCGACCGTCTGCGATCATCGAATGAGTCATCAGCCGAACGTCGCCGCTCCGCTGCGCTGCGTAGAGCAGCAGGGAGTATGCCAGGCGCGGCTTGGTTCCGAGGGCGTAAGTCGCCTCGAACAGCGCCAGTTCCTCCTCGCTCCAGCGGTGATACCCTTCGCTCTCTGCCTTTGGTGGCTTCGTGTCCCCAACAGGGTTGAAGCTATAGGGCACCAGGCGAGCGCGCCGTGCCACGATAAACAGCTGGGTCAGCAGTTTGCGCAGCCGAGCTGCAGCGTGCGGCTTGTCGCGCATGCTTGTCATCAGGCGGGCGATCCTGTCCGCATCGAAACGGCGCAGGGATACATCGCCGAACTGCTTCCCGAAGCGGTCTAAGACGCCCCGGTAGACCGTCTGCGTCGACGCGCGGAGATCGAGGTAGGCGTTGTCCGCATAATACCTGGCGATCGCGTCAGATACGCTGCCAGGCTCGATGCGGCCCGCTCCTATCGTGATCGGCTCGCGCTCTAAGCAGGCGGCGTACTCCCGTTCGAACGCCTTCGTGCCGATCGCCGCCTTGAAGTAGTACGTATCATATCCCGTGCGGCGAAAGCGCCAATAGGTCTTCCCCTTGATCGTAGTGACGGAAACCCACTTGAAAGACTTGGCCTTCATGAGCGGCCGAACTCTTCGATGCGGCGATCCAAGTCGTCTTCCTCGGTCGGCAGCGTTGCGGCTGTAGCAGGTGCCAGCGTGAAGGTGAACGAACCAAGCGGATCAACGCATCCCTTGAAGGTCACGCCCTCGTCGCGGACAACGCGCGCCATGCGGCGCAGCTCGTCCATTCTGATGAGGGCGCGCCTGGTCATCAGGCCACCTTCGGCGCAGGCGTAGCGCGCGGGTTCCAGCCTTCGAGCTGGCGCACTTCGTTGGCATCGAGCACACCGGTGTCGATCGCGATCTTGTGCGCGTTCCAGCGGGTTTGCGGGTCACCGCGCAGGAAGCCAGACAGGTCCAATTCCATCTCGTACCCGCCGCTGGACGGGAAGACGTTGCGGGCGAACTCCGCCTCGATCTTGCGCGCCCAGGGCGCGAGGGTGAACATGGCGAACCAACGGCCCGCCGTCTCGCTATTGGTGAAGGTGTTGTGCGAGTAGTCCTGCACCAGGGGTGGCGGCACCTGGAACAGCCGGCAAATCTCCTCGACGCCGAACTTGCGCGACTCCAGCAGCTCGGCGTCTTCGGGCGATATCTGCGCCTGTACCCAGTCCATGCCCAGATCGAGGATACCGACGCGACCGGCGTTCGCCGCTCCTGAATATCGCTGGTTCACCTGGTGCCGCAGCATCTCAACTTGTTGCGATGTGAGGCTCTGTGCCGACTTGATGAAGCCACTTGGCTGCGCGCTGTTCTCGACAAACTTGCGGGCGAACATGTTGACGGCTTGCACCGTGCTCATCGTGTCGGCTGCGCGAGCAAGGCGCGAGATGCCGATACCGTTGCCGTCTGTCCGGTCGCGAAGGTGGAGCACCTCGCCCTGAAGCAAGCGGCGCGGCCGGCCGGCACCTTCGTTTATATCGTAGCCCATGCGGCCGCTGGCCAGCTGGAGCACGCTGACCATCGTCCATGGAATGTATCGGAACCCGACAAGTCCGCCGTTGGCATTGCGCAGGATCTCCGCGAGGCCGTTGCCTGTGAGCAACGCGGATGCCACCAGATGCTCGATGAAGTCGGGCCACGTCATGGCCTCGCTGACACCCTGGCGGGTGATGCGATACAACGGATGGCCGACCGCCTCGATGCGGCTTTCGTCCTGGCGACGGTAGACCAGCGCTGGGATGCTCGCGAGGCTTGTGGCGATCACCGTCGAGCAGGCCAGGACGGCAGACAGGTTTTCAGCTGCGCGGGCAGACAATCCGCCCTGGTAGCCGCTCCCTTGAGCGACGGCGCTCCATGACGGGTCGGCGCGATCGTCGCGGCGTTCGTAGCCGGCAAGTTGAGCCATGCGGTCGAGCAGCTTCATGCGCGTAGCTCCGCAAGCGTGATCTCGCGTAGCAGCTCGACACGCGCGGAACGGGCTTGCTGGCGGCTGCGCAGGGCAAGCGTGGTGTCGGGATAGGCTGGCCAGGCCGAGACGACGCTGATCTCTTTCAGATCAACCTTAAGCAGGGTGCGGTTGTCGCCGTCCCACTCTTCGCCGCCCTTCGGGACCATGAAGCCAAAGCTCATGCCGCCAAGGTCGCCGCGTTCCGCCAATGCAAGCACGTCGCGACCGGCCTGAGTGTCCGGCAGGTCGAGCGAGAACGTGAGGCCCTTCGCGTCCTCGGCAAGTCGCAAGCTGCCGCTGCGCGTACGGCCTAACACCTTGCTGGCATCGTGATCGAGTAGCGCAAGCACGTCACCGGCAAGCGCCGGCCCGAACGCGCCAGGCTTGATCGTTTCCACGATTGAGCCCAGCGCGGCCTTGCTTCCAAACGTCGCGGCATAGCCCTCAAGCCGCCGCCCAGCGGTCCGAACCTCGCTAAAGGTGCGCCGCTCAAGGGATGCCGCAGCGCTCACCGGATCATCGCCACAAGGTTGGTCGCCGTTGTGCCGGAAACGCGAACATGCGTGGCGCGGACCATCAGCTCGGTTCCCTGCATGCAGTTCTTGAAAAGGCGATCGCTACTGTCGCCTTCCAACCGGCAGGTAACGTCGCCGGTCACGCCGATGTAGATGCTGTCGGCAACTTGCGGCAGCGGGTTGGTGGCGTGCGGCGTGATCGCAGCGGACTTGCGCACTCCGAAGCGTGCGGCGGAAGTGTAGGGGTTGGACATGGATTAGTCCTCCGTTCCAAGGATGCCAGTCGCCTTCACGAAGGAGGCAGGGCGGCGCACGCCGAAGTCCACGGTCGCCATGGAGCGGACCAGGACGTTGCCCTTTTCGTAAGCAGACTGCGCAAAGGGGTTCACCAGCACATCGATCTGGCTCCAGATGCCGATGAGGAAATCGGACCAGTCGCCATAGACCAGGCCGTGCTCGTTCGTGCCCGCCCCGAGATTACTCGGGGCCTGGTTGGTGAACTGCGCTGGCTCGCCGTGGAACGTGTCAGCGATGGGGATCGGCTTGCCGGTCGCATCCCGCAACAACGACGCGCGGCCCTTGACTGCGTTGGTCGAGAGGAAGCCGCGATTGCTGGAGACGTTCGCAAGGTCGGCCTTCGCGATCATCGCTGCGGTGGTCGAGAACAGATCGTCCGCGTAGGGGACGCTGGCAACCGCAGGGTCGTTGAGGACGCCACGTGGCACCGCCCCCGTTCCGCTTCCGTTGAGCCCCGCGCGATCGATCTCCAGTGCGATGTTCCGCGCCTGCATGTTGCGGATAAGCTGCTCGATCGCTGGGCTGGACTGCTGGAGCATCTGCCGGCTGATCTCGGTGATGACGCCCACGTGATGCGGTGAAAGGGTGAGGCTGTCGAACGCGGCATCGTCGTAGGGCAACGCCACGTTTTCAGCGACCCAGCCAACTTGCGGGCTATCTGTCTCGCGCGGGATCGTCACGTCGCCCGTCAGGCCCGCCAGGGTGGTCGCGCCGAGCGTCGTCAGCACGGCCGATGCTGTCAGGGCCGAAGTAAACAGGTCTGGGCGGAATGTGATCGGAGTGATGCTTTCGCTCGAAGTGGTGAGCTGGGCGCGCTTTTCGAAGATTTCGGTCGGCACGTAGAAGCCTTCGGCCGGCTTGCCGGCGCGCTTCGTTAACTCCGCTTGCAGCTCCAGCTCGTGACCGGCATCGACATTCAGGCCCGCTGCATGCGCGAGCATCTTGGTAAGCGAGAAGCTACGCAGCTCCTGGCTCAAGTGTTCGTCGGTGCGACCGGTGATAACGGTGCCAGCTTCGCGGCGCTCGGCTTCTTCCAACATCTCGGCACGCGCGATCTTTGGCTTGAGCGCGTCATATTCGGAGCGCAGCTCCATCACGCGATCATCGGTGATGTCATCTTTCCCCAGCTCAGCCGTGATTGCGGTCCGGCGCTCTAGGAGGTCTTTCAGCTTCGGCATGATGCCGTCCTTTCATGTAGACCGGAGGCCGAAGCCTCCGGCCTTGTGAGTGCCGACTGTCTCGCGACGTTGGCAAAAAATTGGCGACGTAGCCCGATTGAACGCTGTCGAAACCCAGCGCACTGCTGTCCCGCCCCGCGCATCGGGCTTTCCGCTATCGGCCGCGTCGCCTCGGCCTCACAAGTAGGGGCGGGTAAGAACATCATTCTGCCACCAGCAGCGGCGGCATATGGCCGGCGAGTACCTGGCCTATCTCGATCAGGTCATTTTTCGTCAGCATGGGCGTTTCGTGGAAGCCGGTGCGATACCGGCGCCATGAGGCTCGCAGCTCGGGCGTCATCTCATAATCGTTCGCCGCTACTGCGCCGAACTCGGGATGAACGAAGCGAAAGGTCTCTTGGCGGGCAAACACCGCCTCCGCGTCCTCATCCGCATCGCCCTCCCACTGGCCGATAAAGATGTCGGCGAAGCACGTGTCGCGATGGATCCACAAGGAGAACTCGAAGCGGTCGAGTAGCGGGTTGAACTCGCCCGGAGTTGTCGGTTGACCGCAATATCCGAGCAGTATCGCGAAAGCGTCTTCGAAGGTCTGCGCTGCCTTGCCCCCGATTGAAACGGGCGTACCGTCGAGCGGACGAAAGCGGCCGAACAGCTTCACGCCCTCGGCCGCTTCGTGGTGCTTCACTCGGAGCATCATGGCGATCAGCAGCCGCGCTGCCTCCAGCGGAGTCGCGTCAGGCGCATTTACGCCACGCGGACCCGACCGGATCAATCCATCAGCATCCATGCGCAAGGCTTTCGCAATCTGAGCAACGCGAGACGGCTCGAAATTGAACCGCTCTGCGAAGTCATCAGTGATCTGTGAAATACGTGGCATCAGCTCTATCGTCTCAAATCTACAATAGCCGTCTATCATCGGATTGTGACGATAGCAAGCGGGTTTACGCCAGCTCACCTGGTTCAGCGATCCCGGTCATCGCCAGCATTGAGAGGCGTTCCAAATCCCAAAGGATCATCTGGAAGACGTTGCCGGCGGGGGCAGGCAAGTTGTACCCCTCCGGATCGGGGCGAGCGCGCAGCTTCGCAGCGATCGCGGCAGCGGATGAAACCGGCGCGAGGAGCATCAAATCCTCGGCTTCGGTCACCTTCTCCGACCAGGCGTCCCATGCCTCTTCGCTATTGTCGTCGTCGGCCTCCCACGCTGCGTTGAGCCGCTCGAACTCTGCATGCAGCTGCCAAAACCGGGCATTGCTTCGGGCGCGCTGGTGTTTCGCACGCGTCACGGTGGGGTGTGGGGCTGGTGTGTTGGCCGGCATCGACAGCGCTGCCGGCGCGAGTGCCACTGCGCTCACAGCCAGTCCGGCGCGGGTAGCGCCAGCGAATATCTGACGCCTGGACAGGTCGGGTGAATATCCAGTTGGCGCGAGCGAGCGCCCACCGGTAAAGGCGGCTTCAGCCATGATCGATCTCCTACGGATCGGTTGCGGTTAGAGCCGGGCGGGAGTTGGCGCTTCCGTTCGGCTCGCTTTTCAGATATCCCTTATGCATGCCAAGCGCAATAGCCGATATCCGAAAACCGGGTCGCCCAGTCGTTGGCTCCAAGGGCGTGCTTGTAAAACTTCCGCCCGCACAGCTTAAGCTGCTGGATACATGGATTGACGATCAGCCTGTAACTCTCACCCGTCCTGAAGCAATAAGGCGGCTAATCGCAGCAGCCTTGAGCTAATCTGTGCCAATTTATTGGGATCAGTTTGACTGGCCAAGCTTTGCCACGCTCGCGACGGGTGTACTGGCCGTTGGTGCTGCTTTGATGGTTGGATTAAAGCAGGCATCTATTGCTCATAACCAGTCAGTTATAATTGCAAGACAAGTAGCGATTGCTGAAGCTGATTTAAGGTTTCAACTATTTGATCGGCGGTTAGCTTGCTTTCATGCATTACGCACTTTCGTTGTACGGATCGCATTTGAGCGCGAAATTGTTAATGAGGAGGAATTTAAAGCACATGTCGACGTCGTAGGAGAGGCTGAATTCCTCTTCTCGCCATCCCTTTGGAAAGACATTGATGCTCTGTCACTGCTAATGTTTGACGCTAACGAATTAAATAGAACGTCTGAGTTGGACGATGACGAAACCGAATCTAAGTCTCTTAATTTTGGCTTGAACCAATCTGAAATAAGGGAGCTTGCGGCGTCAAGAATTCGGTCTCTTCGAGTTGCGATACACAAGGAAACTAGTCCTTCCGCTCTCCTTGATTGCTAGAGCCAAACAATTCCACTGCCTCGGTAAGTCTTCTCGCCCTCATCTCGACTCGCCAAGCCGATCGCCATAATCGTCGCCACCACTGGGTCGATCTTGTCGATCGATCGGTTCTTGCTCGGCTTGCGAGCGCCGGCAGGGTCCATCTCGTAGACCAAGTTGCCCGCAGCCCAGCGTAGCACCGGCTGCATGCCATGGAGCAGCTTGCCCTCCAACATCGCGATCTCGAAGGCATCCACGGCCGGTCCCTGGTCGCGGTAGCCTTGTCCCCAATCGACCAGCGGCAGGTCGATCCCTTCTGCGTTCAGGATGGCGCGCAGATCGGCCATGCCCCACCGATCGAATGCAATGCCGCGCAGCTCGTAACGCTCGCGCGTCTCGGCCAGGCGCGCTGCAATGAACCGCTTGTCGATCGCGCGCCCTGGTGTTGCCTCGATGTGCCCCTGCTTCGCCCAGGTGCGATACGGCACGCGATCGGTTTCCTCCCGATCGGCCATGTTCTCCTTCGGGCACCAGGTGTGCAGAACCAGCGCGCCGCCATCCTCCGGGAAGTAGAGCGCCAGGGCGGAAAGATCTCGCGTGCTGGACAGGTCCAGGCCGGCGTAGCAGGGCCGGCCGGCGAGCGCGGCCGGATCGAACGTGCCACCGCATAGCTCCCACTCGGCCGGGTTGATGGCCTTCGGCTCGGCATCGACGCGCTGGTTCAGGTAGAGGTTGCGGAACGCCGGCTCGAATGTCGGCATGCGCTGCGCTCGACGCGCCTCTTGCGCCATCTCGCTTTCCGATCGGAACCGGCCCAATGCCGGGTTCGCCAGCCTCCAGTTCGCCGGCTCCCATGGGTCCAGATCCTCGGGGACCGCGTAAACCGTACCGTGGAAACTATCGTCCTCGATCTCACCAGACTCGATGCGGCCGGCGTAGTCCACCAGCTCGCTCATGATGTTCTCCGCGCGTGGCGACTGCGTGCCGATCACCAGCAAGAGCGGCTGCGCCCGCTTGCCCAGCGAGGTCCGCAGCACGTCGAACAGCTCGCGCGACTTCCACTGCGCCAGCTCGTCGCAGACGACGAAGCTGGACGCGAGGCCGTGCACCGACTTTCCGTCGCTCGCCAGCGCCTTGTAAAGCGAGCCGGTGGCAGGATCGTGTATTTCCTTGTTGAAGCTTTTCACGTTCAGCCTGGCGGCCATCCAGGGCGTTGCAAGGATCGTCGCCTCCATCTCCGCGAAGATCAGCGCCGACTGTTCCTTGGTCGCCGCGGCGGAATAGCACTCGCCCCGCGGTTCCGCCTCCGGGCCCACCAGATGGCAGAGCGCAAGGCCGGCGCAGAGCACCGTCTTGCCGTTGCCGCGAGCCACTGACAGCAGGCCGGTGCGAACCTCGCGCAAGCCGTCTTCCCCGTCACCGTAGATCGCCAGGATCCAGTCGCGCTGGAAAGGCTCGAGCTGGACCTTGCTGCCAGCGCCGAAGCCCTTCGTCACCGGTAAATCCTCGATGAAGGCGATCACCCTCTCGGCGCGCGTCAGGCCAGAGGCTTCCCAGGGGTGTGGTGCAGGGCCGACCGGTTGCGGGTTGAACATGTCGGGCATGGCGAGGCGAGCAGAGGCTCCCGCCTCGATCATCCGTGCTGCACCTGGTCCGCGCTTACCCATTCGGCCGCTCCAAAATAACTAACTTCCGTTCTAATTCAGTATCTTGGCCGATCTCAAACCCAACTAACTCTGTAACCAGGTTCGGAAGCGGTCCAGGTGCGTCAGCCCTGAGAGATTTTCCGCTCGATCGGATTGGCTGACCAGGGGTGAGATGGGTCGAGCGGCGTGCCGTCCGGCGAGCATCCGCGTCTCGGCTTGCCTGTCTTCACCGCGCCAGCCTCCACGCCGCGTGCTGTCTTGGCGCTGTGGCAGGGGCGGCATAGGCTTGCGAGGGCATCGAGGGCCGGGAAAGGATCGCCGCCATCCGAGATGGGCTTGCGGTGGTCAACGTGGCTGGCTGTTACCAGCAAGCCTAGTCGGTCGCATCCCTCGCATAGAGGCTCTCCCGCCAGCTTGAGCGCACGTAGCTTTCGCCAGGCCGTGGTGTTGTATGGCCACTTAGCCACGTGCCACCTGCCTCGCGACAAGCCGCAGCTCTCGCTCCAGTTCGCTGCGCTCTTCAAAGAACGCTTCCGGGTTTTGCCAGTTGGGCCGTAGCCGGCCAACGCGGTTGGACAATCGCTGCAATCGTTCGGCTGTGCCTGTCTGCTGGATGCTCATCAGGTCCAATCCAGTTCATCAGGATGGATAGAGGGCGGGCCCTCCCCATGGGGGCCGCCCAATATATCCGTAGGATATAGAGAGTGTTCGGGGTCACGGATTTCTGCGCGTTCGGGTGCGTTCGGGGAGAGTGTTCGGGGAGAGTGTTCGGGGAAGTTCGGGGTGACCTCTTCCACGACCGTAAGGTCTCTCCCCTTGGCCTTGTTGCGCTGGGTGGCTGACCGGATAGCGCCGATCGAATAGAGCCGCTCCATGGCCAGCTTGAACTCGTCCTTCGTCGTGCCTTTCGCTTGTGGCATCTTGGCGAATTCGGTGGGCGCGTAATTCGGCCCGATGTTGGGCCCCACCGGCCTGCCCTGCTCAACGCGGATACGCAGGCACTTCAGGAAGGCATCGTTCTTGGCTGTCGCGGCGCTGATCTTGCGGATCTCGCTGGCTGCTGAAGGCGGCAGCTCATCGTTGCGGAGCAAGGCTCCTTCGTGCCAGCGGACCTCGATAGCCGAGCCCTTCCGTGCGTAGTTGGCCTTCGGAAGAGAAAGCTGCCGAGCGTCCGGGTCGCTGTGCGCTTCGTCTTTTGGCGCATCGAAGTAGAGCCGCGCGCGAAAGGCGTTCTCCCATGCCGTGGAGCCCGAATATGCGTCGCCTTGCTTGTTCGGGTGGCCGATTAGCAGGACCGTCCCGTTGATCGCGAGCGCCAGGCTATTCAGGTGGTTGGCGAACGCGGTGACCTGCGTGCGATCGATCTCGCTGCCGCCGAACACGTGCGACACGTTGTCCACGATCACCAGGCGCGAGAGTGTCGTCCTGGCCGTGTTCCTCAGCTTCGCCCACGCCGGGGTTTCCAGCAATCCATGATCGCGATCGAAGGCGATCATCTCGTTATCCGATCGCCCAAATAACGAGACCAGGAACAGCTTCATCTGCAGCTCGGACTCTGAGACGCCAAGCGTGTGGCAGATGGCGCGCTGGCGGCGCTGCAACTCATCAGCATCATCCTCGGCCGTCAGATAGATCGCCGGCGCTTGCGTCGTCGCAAGTCCGAGGAAGGGCACGCCAAGCGCTGTGCACGTGGCGAGTTGCTGCCCCAGCAACGACTTGCCCGCGCCGCCGGCGCCTGTCAGGTACGCGGCACGGCGACGTGGCAACCAGCCATCGAGCATCCATTCGCGCGGTGGCGGCTCCGCGCCAGCCCATGCACCTGGATCGATAAGATCGAAGGTGTCGCCTGCGTCAAACGGGATCACGTTGGAGCCGTCTGAAAATGGGTTACGAGTGCTCATCTGCGAGCCTCGCAAGTCTAGCCAAAGCGGCCTGGCAGGCCGCAGAAAAGCTGGGGCAAAAAAAGGACGATAGCCAGGCTAAGGTGCTGATAAGGAGGAATTTAACCAATCCTTGTCGGGCATCCACTTCCCCTGAAACGATAGTTCACCCCAGCAACAGCCTCGCGCCCAGCGCGGCGGCCAGGGCGGGGATCATCGTGGCCGCGCCCACTTTCAGGAAGCGCCAGAAGGTCACGTCCTCGCCTTCGCGGCGGATCGCCTGCAGCCACAGGATCGTCGCCAGAGAGCCGGTGATCGAAAGGTTGGGGCCAAGGTCCACGCCGATCAGCAGCGCATCGACGATCAGGCGCGGCGGGTGCGCCTGCGCGACGGCGGTGCTGGCAATCAGGCCGGCGGGCAAGTTGTTGATCAGGTTGGAGGCAAAAGCCAGCACCGTGCCGGAGACCAGCGCGCCGTGGGCCGGATCGGTCGCGAGGTCTTTCAGCGCGGCGACGATCTGGCGGGTCACGCCCGCATGGTCCAGCGCGGCGACCAGCACGAACAGCCCGGCCACCAGCGGCAGCACGCTCCACGCAACATCGCGCACGACGCCCAGCGGCGAGCTGCGCGTCAGCAGGCATACCGCTAGCGAGCAGGCCACGCCCGCGATGCAGGTCGGCAGGCCCAGTTCCACGTCCATTGCCGACGCGACCAGCAAGACGGTGGCGGTGAGCACGATGCCGCCCAGCGCGATTCTGCCGCCGCGCGACAAGGCGGTGCGCTCCACGTCCGAGTGGCAGGTACCGCCGATCCGCTCGCGCTCCACCCAGCGCAGCGCCAGGAACGTCACCAGGATCGAGGCCGCGGAAGGCAGCGCGAACGAGGCGAACCATTGCCCCAGCGGCGGCATCGTACCGCCATAGAGCACCAGGTTGGCGGGGTTTGAGATCGGCAGCACGAAACTGGCGGCGTTGGCGATCAACGCGCAGGCGAACAGCAGCGGCAGCGGATCGACGCGGGCCCGGCGTGCGGTGGCATAGACGGCGGGCGTCAGCACCACGGCGGTGGCGTCGTTCGAAAGGAACGTGGTGGTGACGATTCCCGTCAGATAGACCAACACGAACAGGCGGCTGGCGGACCCTTTCGCATGCCGCGCAGCCGTGGCGGCGACCCAGTCGAACAAGCCCTGCTGACGCGCAGTTTCGCTCAGCAGCATCATGCCGATCAGGAATAGATAGACGTCCGTGCCCTTGCCCACGGCGACGAGGGCTTCGGACCACGGTAGCAGGCCCACCAGCAGCAGCACGACCGCGCCCAGCACCGCCCAGATCGCCTCGGGCCAGCGGAACGGGCGGCCGATCACCCCCGCGATCGCGGCGGCGCAGATGCCCAGAGTGGCGGCGTTGGCCGGGATCATCACGATGCGCCTCCCGCGCGCGGCAGTTCGACCGTGGCGGCCAGGCCGCCGCCGGGGGCTTCGTCCAGCAGCAGCCGGCCGCCGTTCAGTTCGGCAAGATCGCGCACGATCGCAAGGCCGAAGCCGTCGCCATCGCCGCGCTCGTCCAGGCGGACACCGGGCGCGGTGGCGCGCAGGCGATCGGCCACGGGGATGCCGGGCCCGTCGTCGCTGACGGTGATGCGCACCGTGCCGTCCTGGGCCGTGGTGGCGATCGCGACCCGGCTGGCGGCGTGGCGCGCGGCGTTGTCCAGCAGGTTGCCCAGCAGCTCTTCCAGGTCGGAGCGTTCGATCGCCACGGCGACGTTTGTTTGCGCGGTATCGTCGAACGCCAGCTCGCGGTCCGCGTGGAGCTGCGCCACGGTGCCCAGCAAGTCCGCAATCGTTTCGGCAAGCGACGTGGCGGCGCGGCGTTCCGTCACCGCGTTGCGCGCGCGGGCGAGATGGTGGCGGATGGTGCCGTAGAGCCGATCGACCAGCGCGGCGCGCGGTGGATCATCGCGCAATTCCAGCGCCAGCGCCGCGACCGGCGTCTTGAGCGCATGGGCGAGGTTGGCAGCAGAGGCGCGCGCGGTGGCCAGGGTTCGGGCATTGTCCTGCAGCAAGGCGTTCAGCTCGGTGGCGAGCGGGCGCAGTTCTTCGGGCTGGTCTTCCTCCACCGTCTGCGCGCGGCCGTCCCGCACGGCGGCGACATCGGCGCGCAGGCGGCGCAAGGGACGCAGGCCCAGCCGCAGCTGCACCAAAGCCGCGCCGCCCAGCACCGCGCCCAGGATCGCCAGGATCGCCAGCAGCGGCAGCAGTGCGCCGCGCACCGGCTTTTGCACCATGGCCCAGGGCGCGGCGGCGGTGAGCGTCACCGTACCGGCGGTGCTGGGAAGCGAGACGCTGCGCATGTGAACCCGGCGTCCATCCGCGTCATGCCCCTCGCCCGGCTGCGGAGCATGAGCGCGCGGGCCTT
>NZ_CAXYKL010000238.1:0-3918 GCF_964277725.1 uncultured Novosphingobium sp.
GGCGATTGCGAGCCGGAATTGGGATCGACGGCGGTGGCGACGCTCATGCCCATGGCTCCGCCGATCATTTCGGCGGCGATGATCGGGGCGGCGAAGGCGAACTGCAGTACGAAGCCGAGCGACACGCCGACCAGGACTTCACCCGCGACGCTCACCAGCCCGGCGACGGACAGAAGGTTCGCGGGGCCGGTCACCGGAGACCAGGCGCAGATCAGCACGGCGACGGCCCCCGCCGCCATAACGCGCGCCTGGGCGGGGACGCCCGCCATGCCGAACAGCGGAGCGGCGACCATGGCCGCGCCCACCCGGGTCATGACGAAGACGAGGCGCCAGAATTCCGCCTCCAGCGGGCCGAAGCCGAAATCCAGCTGGAGCACGGGCGGTGCGCCTTCGCTACTTCGAGATGGTCGCGATCTGGGCGAAGACGTCCTGCGTGAAGTCTCCCACCAGGGCCATCATCGAGCCGCCCATGATCACCAGCACCAGGGCGGTGATGGCCAGCTTGGGCACGAATGTCAGCGTCTGCTCGTTCACCGAAGTCGCCGCCTGGATCACGCCGACGACGAGGCCGACCGCTAGCGAGGCCAGCAGAATCGGCGCGGCGACGAGGGCGGTGGTCCAGAGCATCTGGTCAGCCAGTGCGAGAGGCGCAGTGATATCGTCCATGGCTTATCTCCTCGGCTAAAATGGTTAACCAAAGCTTGAGGCGAGCGAGCCCATCAGCAGCGCCCAGCCATCGACCAGCACGAACAGCAGCAGCTTGAACGGCAGCGAGACGATCATCGGGCTCATCATCATCATGCCCAGGCTCATCAGCACCGAGCTGACCACGAGATCGATGACGAGAAACGGCAGGAACAGCATGAAGCCGATCTGGAACGCGGTCTTCAATTCGCTGGTGACGAAGGCGGGCAGCAGGATCGAGAACGGCACGTCGGCAGTGTTCTGGAACTTGGGGGCCTTGGCCATCTCGGCGAACATCGACAAGTCCCGCTCACGCGTCTGGCGAATCATGAACTTGTGGAATTCCTGGCCCGCGTTCTGGATCGCCTGCTCGGAGTTGATCGTCCCGGCGGAGTAGGGCTGGATCGCGCGGTTGCTCACCTGCTCCAGCGTCGGCGCCATCACGAACAGCGACAGGAACAGCGAAAGGCCGATCAGCACCTGGTTAGGCGGGGATTGTTGCAGGCCCAGCGCCTGGCGCAGGATCGACAGCACCACCAGAATGCGGGTGAAGCTGGTCATCATCAGGATCAGGCTGGGCAGGATCGTCAGCAGCCCCATGATCATGAGGAGCTGCAAAGACAGCGTCATGCCCTGGCCGCCGGTGCCGCCCATGGAGCCGAACGCGCGATCCAGCGCGCCGGGAATGGCAGAGGGTGCCGCGGACTGGGCCTGGGCGAAGGCTTGCGTGGGAAGCAGGATCGCGCTGGCCAGTATGGCCGACCCGCGCGTGATGACGCGCGCGAGGCTCACTCCACGATCTCCCGCGCCCGCGCAGGCGCTTCCGCCAAGCGCGTCAGGCCGTTTCGCCCGGCGGAGACCAGGATCTCACGCCCGTGGAATTCGATCACCGCCAGCTTCAGCGTGGGGGAGAGCATGGTCGTCTCGATCACTCGTACGGACTTGCCCGCGCCGCCCCCCATGCCGGTCTTGGCCTGTACCTTCTGCGCCAGCTTCAGGCAGCCCCAGATCGCGAGGCCGATCAGCGGCAGCATGATCAGCAGCTTGAGGATGTACCAAAGCATCAGCCCAGGTTTCCGGCACCAAGAGCCGCAAAGTCCACGGGCGCGATTTCGGCGACCGGGGCGTTCTGTTGTTCGCCGGCAAGTTCGACGATGCGCAGGCCGAAGCGGCCGTTCTGCGCCACGATCTCACCCTTGGCGATCGGCTTGCCGTTGACCAGCACATCGAGCAGCTCGTCGGTCAGCTTATCCAGCACGACGACGCTTTCCGGCCCGAGCGAGAGCACGTCCTTCAGCTTCATGTCGGTGCGGCCAAGCTCGACCGAGAGGCGAACGTCGACATCTTTCAGGAAGTCGAAACCGCGAGGGTGAATGGACATTGGTGAACTCCCCAGTTCAGGCGAAAACAGTTGTGTCGAAACTAAAAAGCGGTGTTGATCTGGATCGCGACGCGGTCCTCGAACTCGCCGATGGAGCCCACCGCGATCGTGCGCTCGCCGGCCTTCAAGGGTACCTGGCGGGCGATGGCGACCGGGATCACATCGCCCACCTGCAACGCGGCAAGGCGCGTGAAGGGCACCATCATGTCCACCACCGTGGCGTTCAGCGTGATCGGTAGCGAGGCATAGGGCTCGCTCATCGGATCGGGTGAATGCGGCGTCGAAAGCTTCGGCAGCTTGCGCTCGCGCCCGGCGAACAGCGCGGCGAGCGTCGCCTGCGGAAATGTCAGCGAAAGAACCCAAGGCTCGCAGCCGGGCTCTTCCACCGTCATCGCCAGCTCGAACACCGTTTCGTCCGGCGTGAACGGCGCGATCTGCGACAGGCGGGTGTCACGCTGCAAGGGAGTCGCGGCGAGAGCACCGCCCAGCGCTTCCTGCAGGGCGGCGGCCAGGGTCTGCTCCAGGCGCTGCACCAACAGTTCGGCCGACAGCGGGAAGCTTTGCGGCAGCGGCTTGGGTACCACGCCACGACCCCCAAAAGCGCGATCGACGAGGCGGAACACCGGATCGGCCGCGCATGTCAGCAGCACCTGATGGCGCTCTGGCCCGATGGCCAGCACCGCGTAGCTGGCGAGGTCGGGCGCTTCATGGCCCAACTGACTGGCGAGCAGGGTCCGCGGCGCATCGGGGCGCACGGAAGGTTCTTCCGTGCCGGAAAGACGTGCAAGGCCACCGGCGAAGGCCAGGGCCAGGCGGCCGGACAGCAGTGCGAGTGAGGGGGCCAGCTCCGCCACGCTGGGCGTGGTCGGACCAAGCAGCTCGGCGCAATGCTGCGCCGCTACCCGGTCGACGATGAAGGAGTGGTCGGGTCGCACTGATCCGCCTACTGGATGATGAAGCTGCGGAAGAAGACATCGTCGATACCGCCGAAGCCTTCTTCCTCTTCGAGGACGTGGTTGATCGACGCGGTCAGGCGCTTTTGCAGGCGCTCCTTGCCGTCGATCGATGAAACTTCCTCTTCCGAGGTGTCCGCCAGGACGTTCAGCATGGCGGAGCGAATCGCCAGCTCATGCTCTTTCAGCCACATCAGCACCCGGCCGTCGCGCCGGGTGGAGGCGGCCAGGCTTACCTGGATCAGCGAGTCGGAACCCTTGAGGTTGGACGTGAAATCGCCGTCGAAGGTATAGTAGGACGTGCGATACTCGCTGCCGCCCTCGCCATAGACCGGTTCACCGCCGCCCTCGCCTTCGCCTTCCTTCTTCTGCGCATAGGGATCTTCGTCGCCCTTGCGAACCAATTTGGGCGTGTTGTCTTCCTTGGCCTCGGCATGACTGCCGATGATTCCCGCCTGCATCAGACCGAACACGCCGCCGCCGCCCGCGCCCAGCAGGACAACGCCGCCGACAACCTTCATCAGGATGCCCTTGCCCTTCTTCTTGGGCTTTTTCTCGGTCTCGTCGCTCATCGTGCTACCTTGGAGGCCTCAAAAGGTTCAGGCGTAAATGCCGCTGCGACGCTCGCGCGCCGATGTCGGGGACGTCTTCTCACCAGCGTTACCGCGAAGATGGTTAACAAAGTGCTGCCTTGGCGCTTCGCGCTCGCTCGCGGCCCTGTCACGCATCGCTTGCTGCTGCTGGGAGGAGGTGTTGTTCGATGTGGGCGGGTCCTGCGCGGTGTTTGGCTGCGGCTGGGAGCCCTGTTGCTGGTGTTGCGAGTCGCGGCGGCTATCGTCCGCTGTGCCATCGTTGAATGCTTGGCCGGCCAGCGATGCGGCGGCAGCGGCATGGACTGCC
>NZ_CAXYKL010000239.1:0-9836 GCF_964277725.1 uncultured Novosphingobium sp.
GACCGCAAGCGCGACCAGACGGTCGCCGCCGTCGCGCAGGACATCGAGGCGCTTTCGTTCAACAAGGCCGTAGCGCGCATCTACGAACTGACCAGCGCGGTGGAGAAGGCGCAGCCCTCCGCCAGCCGCTCCACCGCGATCCGCACGATCCTGCTGTTGGTCGCGCCGATGATGCCGCATCTGGCCGAGGAAGCCTGGTCGACGATCGGAGACGGTCTTGTCTCGCTTGCTGCCTGGCCCGCCGTCGATCCCGCCCTGCTGGTGGAGGATGAGGTGACCATCGCCGTGCAGGTGAAGGGCAAGCTGCGCGATACCCTGACCGTCGCCAAGGGCACCGCCAAGGAGGAGCTGGAGGCGCTTGCGCTCGCCAGCGACAAGGTGCAGCGTGCGCTGGACGGGGCCGAAGTAAGGAAAATCATCGTGGTGCCTGACCGCCTGGTCAACCTGGTCGCATGACGCGAGCCCTTGCCTTCGCCGCCGCGCTGATCGCCGGCGTCCTGCTGTCGGGATGCGGCTTGCAACCGATGTATGCCGGCGGCGGCAACGGGACGGTGGCGCGTGGTCTCGCCGGCGTGCAAGTCGCCGCGATCGAAGGGCGGGCCGGTTGGCTGGTCCGCAATGCCCTGACAGATAAGCTATCCGCCAGCGGCAACACCGCGCCGCGCTACCGCCTGGACGTGCGGCTGGATGATAAACTCGAATCCTTCGGTCTGTTGAGCGATGACACCGTCAGCCGTGAACGCCGCACGTTGCGTGCCCGGTATCAGCTGGTCGACCTTGCAAGCGACAGTATCGTGCTCGACGCCACAGCCGGTTCCGACGCCGGTATCGACGTGATCTCTTCCGATTACGCCACTGTCGCCGCTGAACAGACCGCGTTGGAGAATCTGGCGAAGGACATTGCCGAGCGCATCGTCACGAACGTCGCCATCCAGCTGCGCAAGGATCCGGCGCAGCCGCGCTGAGGCGCGAAGGGGTGAGCAGCCGATGAAAGCGACCCAGAAGGACTTCGGCTCGCTGGCAGCAAAAGCGGCGGCGAATGCGCGCGTTTTCTTCTTTTGCGGCCCGGACGAGGCGGGGGCGGCCGATGCAGCGGCGCGGATCGTTGGCCTGCTGCCCGATGCCGGGGAGCGGATCGAGTTCTCCGGCGCCGAACTGCGCAAGGATCCGGTGCGGCTGAGTGACGAGGCGCGTTCCACCTCCCTATTTGGCGGCACACGCCACATCTGGGTACGCGCCGCCGGGGACGAAGCGCACGATGCCGTGGCCAACCTGCTCGATGCGGATGGCGATCCGTGCCCTGTGCTGATCGTCGCCACTGGCGCTTCAGAAAAGTCCCGAACCGCGAAGCTCCTCGCGCCTCGACCGGACGCCTTGGTGGGAATGTTCCATGCGCCCGACCTCGCCTCCGTTACCGGGGTGGTGCGGACCCAGGCCGGAGCCGCGGGACTGAGGCTGAGCAGCGATCTTGCCGAGCGAATCGCGCGCGGGGCCGGGCTCGACACGCGCCTCGCCCGGTCGGAGATCGAAAAGCTCGCGCTCTATTGCGATGCTGCGCCTGAAAGCCCCCGCACGGTAACGGCGGCCGACCTCGACGCGATCGGTGCGCAGACATCGGATGATGACTTCGGCCCGCTTGTCGATGCCGTCCTTGGTGGTCGGCGTGAGCGGCTGGCACCGGAACTGGCGCGGTTGCGCGCGATGCAGATCTCGCCGGTCGGGCTGCTGCTGGCATTGGAGAGACGCACGGCACAGCTTGCCGCTTTGGCCTCGCGAATCTCGCCGGGACAGGGGATGGTGCAATTCCTAGATGCCGAGGCAAACGCACGTCGCATTTTCTGGCGAGACAAGGCGGTACTCGGTGAGCAACTGCGAGCCTGGCGGGGACCGCGGCTGGAGCGTCTGGCGCAACGCTTAATGAGTCTTCACCAAGCCATGCTGGGTAACAGTATCGACGCCGAACTTCTGCTTTCGCAGGAACTTGCGGCCTTTTGCCGCATCGCCGGTTCCGAATTGGTACGAAAGACAGCGTAGGCGCGCTTTAGTTCTTATTGATGATTGCGCTATCTTTGTTAGCCTACTATATCTGTTGCACTGCAGCATAGCGGTGCTAGCTTGATCAAACGGATTGAGATGACAGCACTGTGCAATGATGCAGGATCAGGGAGCCGTAAGCGTATGAATGCGCCGTTTGCCGTGCGCCCGCTAACGGGTGTCGAAACCGTCCCGGAGAACCTGATTGTCGCCCCGTCGCTGGAGCGGAGGCGGTTGCAGTCTTATCTCGTCTTGATGGCAGGCGACATTGTCACCATCTTCGGCGGCTTCGCCATCGCCGGATATTTGTTTGCGGGTATCCAGGGCGGCTCCGACGCGCTGGTTCAGAGTGAGATCTTGTTGCCGATCTTCCTGACGATCGCGCTGTATAACGGCTCTTATTCGATAGAGGCGCTGCGCGATCCGTGGCGCGGTATCTTTCGATCGCAGGGCGCGCTGGTGCTTTCGGTTGCAGCGGTGGTTTTCATCGCCTTTTTCGCGAAGGCCTCTTCCGACTTTTCGCGCCTAGGCTTTGGCTCGGGAACGGTCTGCACGGTCCTGCTATTGGTCTGGGGTCGGCTTCAGATGCGCAGCTTCACGCGGTGGCGTTGCGGGACCAATCCGTACAACGAACTAGTGATCGACGATGGCGGGCCGCGTGTCGATTTTCCCGGCGCGATCAGAATTTCAGCCAGTGGAATGGGCCTAAAACCCAACTTGAACGATCCCCATGCCCTGGATCGCATCGGCTTGGTCTTGCGAAATATTGATCGCGTGATCGTAAGCTGCCCCGCTGCCCGCCGGGCGGACTGGGCGATGATGCTGAAGGGCGCGAATGTCGACGGCGAGGTGCTGGACGACGAGGTTGCCAGGCTTGGTGCGCAAGGCGCGCGGGTCAAGGCTGGGTATGGCCTATTGCTTGTGTCTGCGGGGCCGCTTGGGCTGCGCGATCGGATCGTGAAGCGACTGCTGGACATTTCCTTCGCTGGCACCGCGATCTTCTTCCTTTCGCCCCTGCTGGTCGCGGTTGCCATTGCCATCAAGGTGCAAGACGGCGGGCCGGTGTTCTTCGTGCAGCGCCGCATGGGTCGGGGCAACCGCTTCTTCAACATGTACAAGTTCCGTTCAATGACGGTTGCCCTGTGCGATACGGAGGGCAACGTTTCAGCCTCGAAGGACGACCAGCGCATCACCCGGATCGGCAAGTTCATCCGATCCACCTCGATCGACGAACTGCCGCAGTTGTTCAATGTGCTGCTGGGGGACATGAGCCTGGTTGGTCCGCGTCCGCACGCGATCGGCTCGCAGGCCGGATCGAAGCTCTTTTGGGAAGTCGACTTGCGCTATTGGCAGCGCCACAGCCTGAAGCCCGGTCTCAGCGGTCTGGCCCAAGTACGTGGTTTTCGCGGGGCGACCGAGAAGGAATCGGATCTGGTTTCGCGCCTGCAGTCAGACCTTGAATATCTCGAAGGCTGGACGATCCTGCGCGATATCAAGATCATCTTCCTGACCTTGCGCGTACTGGTGCACGACCGGGCATTCTGAGCGCCGGAAGTTCGGGTAACGCTGCTACCGAGCGGGTTCCCCACCCGCAAACGGCCGCCCTCAGTTCTTCTTCTTGGGAACCGAGAACGTGCCCGTCACGCGGCCCTCGGCGGAGGAGACTCCGCTGTTCAGGTCCACGACAAAGCGATTGCCGCGCAGGGTATCCCCGCCGCCACGCTTCAGCGAGGCATTGCCGACCATGGTGATCACCCGCCGGTTGAAGTCGTAAATGCCAACGTCGCCGGTCGCGATCTCGTCATTGCGGTTAACGGTGACGCCCCCGGTCGCGGTGATCCGCTGGATCTGCATCGAGCCGGCATTGGTGAAATCCACCACAGTGCGCGCGGCGCGCAGGCGCAGCTCGGCCTGCTTCACATCGACATTGCCAGAAAGCACGACGCGGTTCTGCTTGTCCTGCAGCTCGATCCGATCAGCGGCATAGTCCACCGGCGCATTGCTGTTGTGGCCCGAGAGAGCCTGTGCATCGACGCGGGGCGGCGCGATGAGCCCGAAAGAGGCCGCGCCCAGGGCAGTCGCCGCGCTCAGCAGGACCGCGTTGCGCATGCGGGTGGCCGTCATTTAGGGATCCTCATCTTGCCGGGCGTCATCCTCAGCCGGGCGTTGCCTTGCAGCGTTACGGTACGATCTTCCAAGTTGGCGACGATGTTGTCTGCCCGGAACGTGCCGGTCGGGACGGTGCCGGATACTCCGCCGGAGCCGACCGCGTTCTGAGTCTTGATATCCACCGCCACGTTCTGCGTGCGCATCCGGTAGCCATCGGCCGCCGCGAAATCGACCGGGCCGTTCACCGCGATCTTCTCGGAATTGTAATTGTAGTCGCCCGAAGGCGCTCGGATTTCCGCCGGTCCGTCCGTCAGGTTCAGCTTGGCGACGAGATCGTTCATCGAGACCACCGGCACGGCAGCGGTTTGCTGCAGAGCGCTGCCGGCAGTGAGGACGAACGGCCGCCCCTTGCCGTCCGCACCGCGATAGGCGGCATCGGCCACCTGCACGCGCTCGTTCGTGACGGCGACCTTATTGCGGTCTAGCAGGAAACTGATCTCGCCACGGGGTGACAGCGGCAGCAGGATCATGATCGCCGCCAGCAAACCGATCCCCGTAGGCAGCGCCTTGCCCAGGAAACCGATCATCCGGTCATGCGAGCCGCCGGGCGCCGCGAATTGGCGCCGGCGGTTGCGCATCTGAGTGGCTTGGAGCGACATGGCGCGTCAGGCGGCTTCGTGGCTGAAGATATCGTGATCGGGCCAG
This sequence comes from uncultured Novosphingobium sp., assembly GCF_964277725.1. NCBI lineage: Bacteria > Pseudomonadati > Pseudomonadota > Alphaproteobacteria > Sphingomonadales > Sphingomonadaceae > Novosphingobium > uncultured Novosphingobium sp. Next base: position 4,849 of record NZ_CAXYKL010000239.1, read on the forward strand.
CCGGCCAGATCCAGACGAGCGCGGTGCGGCAGGAAGTCAAAGCAGGCCTGCGCCAGTTGCGCTCGGCCCTCGCGTGCCAGCCGGGTCACGAAGATATCGTGCATGGCGTGCAGATAGCGCACGTCGGACGCGGCATATTCGCGCTGCGGATCGCTGAGTTCAGCCGCGCCCCAGTCGCTGGATTGCTGCTGCTTGGAGATTTCCTTACCCAGCAGCTCGCGCACGATGTCCTTCAGGCCGTGGCGATCGGTATAGGTGCGGGTCAGCTTGCTGGCGATCTTGGTGCAGAACACCGGCGCGGCGGTGACACCCAGGTAATGTTCGATCGCGGCAAGGTCGAAACGGGCGAAATGGTACAGCTTCAGCCGCGCGGGATCGGCCAGCACGGCGCGCAGGTTCGGGGCGGCATAATCGCTGCCCACCTTGAAGCGCACGAGATGCTCGTCGCCCCGCCCGTCCGAGATCTGGACAACGCACAGCCGGTCGCGTGGGGTGATCAGCCCCATCGTTTCGGTGTCGACGGCAACCGCGCCCGGCGCAAGCACGCCTTCGGGGAGATCTTCTTCATGAAAGTGGACAGCCATAAGCCCAAGATGCTTAGGCATTGCACCTGAACTTCGCAATGGGCGCTAAGCCATGATCGAGAGTGAATCCGCGCAACTGGGGTCGGATGCAGTGCCCGCAAGCTGGCGCGAGGCGCTGGAGCCAGTATTGGCAACGCCCGAGGCGCGCCGGCTCGGAAGCTTCCTGAAAGCGGAGGAAGCGGCGGGCAAGCGAATCTATCCGCCCCGTGGCAGCCGGCTTTTGGCGTTGCAGCTGACGCCGCTGGACGCGGTGAAAGTGGTGATCCTGGGGCAGGACCCGTATCACGGCGCAGGTCAGGCGGATGGCTTGGCGTTCTCGGTGCCGGACGGCGTTAAGGTGCCGCCGTCGCTGGTCAACATTTACAAGGAGATCGCCAGCGACTTCGGCGTGGCGCGGCCGACAAGCGGCAATCTGGAGCGTTGGGCGCGGCAAGGCGTGCTGCTGCTGAACACCTCACTGACCGTGGAGGAGGCGCGCGCCGGTTCGCATGCCAAGCGGGGGTGGGAAGCGATCACTGACGCGGTGATCGCCGCCGTCGCCGCCAAGACAGAGCCCTGCGTGTTTATGCTGTGGGGCAATCACGCCCGCCGCAAGGCCGAGCATGTGCCGGGGTTGGTGGATGGACGTCATCTGGTGCTGACTGCGCCGCATCCCAGTCCGCTATCGGCGCATTCCGGGTTCTTCGGGTCTCGTCACTTCACTCGCGCCAATGCTTTCCTACGCGAGCATGGGCGGGGGGAGATCAACTGGACGGGGTGAAAGCGCCGGTCATTCTGCCGTGAGGAGGAACAGGCTCTCCCCTGGCCCCTCCCGCAAGCGGGAGGGGAGCATCGTTCGCCGTGCCCCGCGGTTGAGCGGTAGTTATCGTGGCAGTTCGGACTTGCCCATCAGCGCTTCATCCACGGCACGGGCGCACTGACGGCCTTCGCGGATCGCCCAGACCACCAGGCTCTGGCCACGACGCATGTCGCCGCAGGCCCAGATCTTTTCTTCCGAGGTCTTGTAGGCGAGCATGTTCGCCTTGACGTTGCCCCGCGCGTCCAGCTCGACGGCGGCCTGGTCCAGCATGCCGGCCTTGCGCGGGCCGACAAAGCCCATCGCCAGCAGGATGAGATCGGCCTGCAGCGTGAACTCGCTGCCTTCGATCTCCACCATCTTGCCGTCTTTCCATTCGACGCGCACGCATTCGAGGCCGGAAACGTCGTTGCCGCCGACCACGCGCTTGGTCAGAACCGCCCAATCGCGCTCGCAACCTTCCTGGTGGCTGGACGAGGTGCGCAGCCGCAGCGGCCAGAACGGCCAGCTGAGCGCCTTGTCTTCCATCTCGGGTGGCTTGGGCATGATCTCGATCTGGGTGACGGAGGCCGCGCCCTGACGGTTGGAGGTGCCAACACAGTCCGAGCCGGTATCGCCGCCGCCGATGACGATGACGTGCTTGCCGGTTGCGGTCAGCGAACCGCGTGGTGCGGCGCGCAGTTCGTCGTCACCCGCGTTGCGCTTGTTCTGCTGGGTCAGGAACTCCATCGCCAGGCGCACGCCCGGCAGTTCGGCACCCGGGATGTCGAGCTTGCGCGGGTCTTCCGCGCCACCGGCGAACACGATCGCGTCGAAGTTTTCCTTCAGCGAATTGACCGAGATGGTCACGCCCACTTCGGTTCCGGTACGGAATGTCACCCCTTCGGCTTCCATCTGCATAGCGCGCCGATTGATGAGGTGCTTCTCCATCTTGAAGTCCGGGATGCCGTAGCGCATCAACCCGCCGATCCGGTCGTTCTTCTCGAACACGGTGACGGTGTGGCCGGCACGGGCCAGCTGCTGGGCTGCGGCGAGGCCCGCCGGGCCGGATCCGACCACGGCCACGGTCTTGCCGGTGCGCTTGGCCGGGATTTGCGGCGCGATCCAGCCGTTCTGCCACCCCTTGTCGACGATGGCGCACTCGATCGACTTGATCGTCACCGGCTGGTCGATGATGTTCAGCGTGCAGGCGGCCTCGCATGGCGCGGGGCAGATGCGGCCGGTGAATTCCGGGAAATTGTTGGTCGAGTGCAGAACATCGAGCGCGTTGCGCCAGTCGTTCTCGTAGACCAGGTGGTTCCAGTCGGGGATAATGTTGTTGACCGGGCAGCCGGTATGGCAATGGGGCACGCCGCAGTTCATGCAACGTGATGCCTGAGCCTTCAGATCGGCCTCGGGCAGCGGGACGACGAACTCTTTATAGTTCTTCAGCCGCGCTTCGGGTGCTTCGTAGCCGCGATCGTGACGGTCGAGTTCGAGGAACCCGGTTTCCTTACCCATCTTGAGATACTCCCCGTGAGCGTCGATCCCGACGACGCTCCCGCTTCCTCACATATGCCAGAAAAGGGGAACTCCGGCCAACCGGAGTCCCCGATTGCTTACTTCGCCCGTTACTCGGCAGCCACGGACGCTGCTTCGAGCCGCTCAGCCTCGAGAGACTTCAGCGCCTTTGCGTAATCGCGCGGCATGACCTTCACGAACTTGCCCAGCGTATTGCTCCAGTCGTCGAGCAAGGCGCGTGCGCGCTTCGATCCGGTGTGCAGGTGGTGGCGTTCCAGCAGCACGCGCAGCCGCTCCGCGTCGTGGCGCAGCGGATCACCCATGCCGGCATCGTTGACGCCGTTGGTGCGCTGTTGCGGGCGGCCCGCGCCGTCTTCCTCGTCACGCTCTGGCGAGATCGGCTGGAGATCGACCATCGCGGTGTTGGCCAGTTGATCGAACACGCCGTCCTCGTCGTAGACATAGGCCACGCCGCCCGACATGCCCGCCGCGAAGTTGCGCCCGGTCTTGCCCAGTACCGCGACGACGCCGCCGGTCATGTACTCGCAGCCGTGATCGCCGCAGCCTTCTACCACCGCGACCGCGCCGGAGTTGCGCACCGCGAAGCGTTCACCGCCGACGCCGTTGAAGAATGCCTCGCCCGCGATCGCGCCGTAGAGCACGGTGTTGCCGACGATGATGTTCTGCGTCGGCTCGCGGTTTACGTGACCCGGCTGGCGCACGATCACCCGGCCGCCCGAAAGGCCCTTGCCGACATAGTCGTTGGCATCGCCCGTCAGATCGAGGGTGACGCCATGCGCAAGCCAGGCGGCGAAGCTCTGGCCGGCAACGCCGGTGAGCTTCACGTTGATCGTGTTATCGGGCAGTCCGGCATGGCCGAAACGCCGGGCGACTTCGCCCGAGAGCATTGCGCCCACGGTGCGGTTGACGTTGATCACCTTGCGCTCGATCCGCACCGGCTGGCGCTTCTCCAAGGCATCGCTGGCCGCCGCGATCAGATCGTTGTCGAGAGCGTTCTCCAGCCCGTGGTCCTGCGTTTCGGACCAGTTCAGCGTCGGGCTGTCGCCCTTGCCGGGGTTGTAGAGGATCTTCGACAAGTCGACGCCCTTGGCCTTCCAGTTCGAAATCACCTTGCGCGTGTCGAGCCGATCGACCCGGCCGGTCATCTCCGCGATCGTGCGGAAACCCAGTTCCGCCATGATCGCGCGCAGTTCTTCGGCGACGAAGAAGAAGTAGTTCACCACATGCTCGGGCTGGCCGGTGAAGCGCGCGCGCAGCACCGGGTCCTGCGTGGCGACGCCAACCGGGCAGGTGTTGAGGTGGCACTTGCGCATCATGATGCAGCCCGCCGCGATCAGCGGGGCAGTAGCGAAGCCGAACTCGTCCGCGCCGAGCAGCGCGGCGATGGCCACGTCGCGTCCGGTGCGCAGGCCGCCGTCGGCCTGCACCGCCACGCGGCTGCGCAGATTGTTGAGCAGCAGCGTCTGCTGGGTTTCGGCCAAGCCGATTTCCCACGGCGAACCCGCGTGCGTCAGCGAGGTCAGCGGCGAGGCGCCGGTGCCGCCTTCGTAGCCGGCGATGGTGATGTGGTCGGCGCGCGCCTTTGAGACGCCCGCCGCGACCGTGCCCACGCCCACTTCGGACACCAGCTTGACCGAGACGCGCGCGCCCGGATTCACGTTCTTGAGATCGTGAATGAGCTGGGCGATATCCTCGATCGAGTAGATGTCGTGGTGCGGCGGTGGGCTGATGAGTCCCACGCCCGGCGTCGAGTGGCGCACCCGGCCAATGGTCTTGTCGACCTTGTCACCCGGCAGCTGGCCGCCTTCGCCGGGCTTGGCACCCTGGGCCATCTTAATCTGGATGTCGTCGGCGTTGACGAGGTATTCGGTGGTGACGCCAAAGCGTCCCGATGCGACCTGCTTGATCGCCGAGCGCATCGAGTCACCATTGGCCAGCGGGGTGAAGCGATCGACTTCCTCGCCGCCCTCGCCAGTGTTCGACTTGCCGCCGATGCGGTTCATCGCCATCGCCAGCGTGGTGTGTGCCTCGCGGCTGATCGAGCCGAAGCTCATCGCGCCGGTGGCGAAGCGCTTGACGATCTCGGA